>CAJXRW010000044.1 GCA_913060525.1 uncultured Gammaproteobacteria bacterium | reverse complement strand
CTACACAGAGTAGATCGTCGGCAGCGTCAGATGTGTATAAGAGACAGGAATATTATTTTTTGGGTATGACATTACGAACCCATACTTACCAGCATTCCCAGTTAGCCATTCAAAAGCCATTGTTTCTTCAAATTTTTCTTCTAAAACCTTATCTTCTTCTGCACTTGTTAAGTCAAGCGCTCTACCAGTATGATGCTCACTCCAGCCTGGAACGGCATTAATTTTTAATATTTCATCCAAATTCTGACCACACGCTAATTTTCTTTTGATCAATTCTGCCTGATATTCAATACTTCTATATGACGAGACTATTTTAAGTTGAATACCTTCCATTTGAGCTGCGCCATGCATTAACTCCCAAGCGTTTTTTGCCTCTAACGTACATTGAGCAGGTTTAGCGTACACATTCTCAAAAACTGTAACCAAGGCGTGTTCACCAACATCTTTTTGCATAGTGTTAATATTTTTTTGAATATAACTACTATCAATGCCTAATTCACCAATAGTTTTTTTAAGCAATCCAATTTGATCTTTATTCACATTAGCAGCCATATAAATAAAAACACTCCCAAAGCTAGGCGATACCAGACAAATGGCATCATTCCTATTTTATTTATCAATTTCAAGAAGTAATGTATGCACAAAATTGCGCTAACAAAAGAAACTAAAATGCCTATTAACAAATAACCAAGTTGAACATGTAAGCCGTCCTTCAAAATATCAACGCCTTGAAGCAAAACCGCCAAAACAATAACAGGAATAGATAATAAAAATGAAAATCTGGCAGATGCGGTTGCCGTAAATCCAAGCAACAGCGCCATGGTTATAGTAATACCTGAACGTGAAGTTCCAGGAATAAGCGCAACCGCTTGAGCTGTTCCGATTATCAAAGCAATTAAATAAGTTAAATCCATTTCAGATTTATTAGATTTAGAGATCAAGCTTGCATAACCTAAAAGCAAACCAAAGATAATGGTTGATACAGCAATTACCAATGGTGAGCGTAAATATAACTCGATATCATGTTTGAAGAGTAAGCCAGCTATGCCAACAGGTATGGTACCTATAATGACATACCAAGCCAATTTAGAATCTTGTGTTTGCTGCAAGCTAAAACCACATGTAAACCACTCTGTTGCCATACCTCTTAAGGTTTTATGAAAATAAACCACAACAGCTAGCAACGTGCCAAGATGTACCGCAATATCAAATACCAAACCCTGATCAACCCAACCCGTTATATCTGATGCGAGTATTAAATGCGCAGAACTTGAGATTGGAAGAAATTCTGTTAGCCCCTGAACAATTGCTAAAACTATAGTTTGCGTTAAATCCATATTTTTTCTATTTAAATGGTATACCTGAAATATAAATGATCTTATCAATACCACAATGTTCGCACAAACAAATATTATTTTTTTGACGAACGAATATATTCCAGCTTTTGTTTTATTTTAATTTCTAACCCCCTGTCTGTTGGGTGATAATAGGTATTATTAAAACCTTCAGGTCGGTATTGCTGATTCACGTATGCGTTTGGATAATCATGTGGATATTTATATGTTGCTGATTTGGATATTTCTGCAGGATGCACATTCCTTAAATGTAATGGTACTTCAATATTTGCAGCATTTTTTAAATCTGCTTTAGCAAGTTTATAACCCATATATGCCGCATTACTTTTAGGTGCAGAAGCGAGATAAGTTGCTGCCTGAGAAATAGGCAACATGCCTTCTGGAAGTCCTAATCGCTCGTAGGATTGCCAAGCGTTCAAAGCAATGCTAATCGCGCGAGGATCTGCATTCCCAATATCTTCACTTGCAATACACAACATTCGTCTTAAGATTACCGCTGGATCACAGCCGCTATCAATCATACTAACTAACCAAAATAGGGTTGCATCTGGGTCTGTCCCTCTAACTGACTTATGAAATGCGGACAGCTGATCATAAAAATAATCACCCTGGTTATCTATCAAGTGATATTTCTCTGGCAAGATTGATTTTAGATCTTCTAGCGTTATTTCAGAATCAACGTCTTTAGTAAAAGCCAAACTTTCCAGAATATTAAGCAGCATCCTGACATCACCAGATGACATTTGATAAATAGCTTGCTTAACCTCTTGTGGGATAATTAGATGTTGCGCCAATAAGTATTCATCACTCATCAAGGCTTTATCAATAACCAAGATAGCTTCCTGCTCATTTAAATGCTTTAAACGAAATACGGTCACCCTCGATAATAAAGCATTATTTATGGCGAAATACGGGTTCTCAGTCGTCGCACCAATTAAAATAATTAAACCAGATTCAATATAAGGTAACAGTAAATCCTGTTGCGCCTTATTGAAGCGGTGGATTTCATCAAGAAACAAAATAGCGATACCAGCCGTATTCTGCGCCAAATCAACGACTTTTCTAATATCCTTAACCCCAGCCGTTACGGCAGAAAGTTTATATATTTCGGCATCTAACGCATTTGAAATAATTTCAGCCAATGTCGTCTTACCAACACCAGGCGGGCCACATAATATCATTGAACATATCTGACCTTTTTCAATCATTTTACGTAACGGTTTATTTAAACCAATAACGTGAAGCTGACCAAAATAATCATCTAGTGTTTTTGGGCGCAAACGGTAAGCCAATGGCTGCATATAAACAAGTATCTAATTAAGCTAATTTTTGAACTAGCTCGTACATCATCCCTTCACGCAATGCACCTGTGGAGATTTTCATACTCTTGATATTTAATTCATCAAATAATGCATATAACACACAAAATCCGCCTGCTAAAATATTTTCTCGATCAGCACGAATACCTGGAAAATGTACATTTTTGACATTTCGTTTTTCCATAATTAGTCTTGCGGTTATCTCCAATCCATCACGTGTAATTTCACCATCAGTAATATTATTGATTTTCAATAAGTCTGAAACTGAACGAATCGTCCCACTAGCACCCAGACAATCTCCCCAACCAAGCTGCCTATATTCTGCGGCAATGGGTTTAATTAAGGTTTTTGAATACTCGATAGCTTCTGAAAAATGCCCTAAAGTCAGCCTCCCATCACTGAAAAAGGTATCCTGTATACTTACACAGCCCATTTCCAAACTGACCAATGATTTTAAATCACTACCCTTTCCAATCACTAATTCAGTACTGCCACCACCAATATCAATAATAAACGAATTCTTTTTTCCAACCTTCGTACCTTTGGATGCACCGACATAAATTAACCTTGCCTCTTCTTCTCCAGAAATAATTTCGATTGGTGTACCTAATATTTTTTCCGCCTCAATAAGAAACTCATCACACTTCCCTTGCGCTTTTCGTAAAGTGTATGTACCAACAACTTTGATCTGCTCGGCATTGTAATGTTCAAGCGAATATGAAAAATTTCTCAGGCAGTCTAATGCCCGCTCTTGAGCCTCTTGCGAAATACTACCATCTTCCAGTAAACCTGAACGCAACTGAACTTTACTTTTACCTGCATACAGGTCTTTTAGACTACCTTCGCCATTAGATTCAGAGATCAACATATGAAAACTGTTCGACCCCAAATCAATTGTCGCAACTACTTTTGATTGTTGCATAATAATTACCCTATAAGATTTAATATTAAATACATTAAGCATCATACGAAAAAAAAGAGTATATTTGAAATTCGAACTTGATTTTTTTTACGATAACATTTTAAATGAATGGACAAATAATTATAAAAGGGACGAACCATGTCTGATAAAGAAGAAAATGAGTTAAGTTATTCAAATATCAAAGATAGCGAATTTGAAGAAGCTGTACTAAAAGAAGAATTACCAGTTCTAGTTGATTTCTGGGCCGAATGGTGCGGACCATGTCGTATGATTGCACCTATTTTTGAAGAACTTTCAGAAAAATACAAAGGTAAAGTTAAATTTGTAAAAGTTGATGTTGATGGCAACCCTGAAACACCAACTAAATTTGGCGTTCGTGGCATCCCAACATTAATGTTGTTTAAAAGCGGCGGCGTTGAAGTAACAAAGGTTGGCGCAGTAACAAAAGCACAACTAACTGATTTAATTGACAAGAATATCTAAAATATCTATTATCCTACATATTAATATCATTTCTTAAATTTCTTACGGAAATCCAAAAATTTTTCAATTTTAGTTTATCCAATTCAATCGAGAACCAATTATATGAATCTTACTGAATTAAAAAAACAATCTATTCCTGAGTTAATGGAACTTTCCCAATCTTTAGGTTTAGAGACGACAGGTCGTGTTCGCAAACAAGAACTGATTTTTGCGATACTAAAAGCGCAATCTGAAAAAGGCGAAGATATCTATGGGGAAGGCGTACTTGAAGTACTTCAAGACGGTTATGGCTTTCTTCGTTCGGCTGATAGTTCCTACTTTGCAAGTCCAGACGATATTTACGTCTCACCTACTTTTATCCGTAAATTAAATTTACGGACGGGTGATGGCATTGTTGGTAAAGTACGTCATCCAAAAGATAATGAGCGCTATTTTGCCATCAAGCATATTGATTCTGTTAACTTTGATTCCCCAGAAGTTGCCAAAACTAAAATATTATTCGAAAATTTAACGCCTGAATTCCCCAGAGAGCGCCTACTCATGGAAATAGGCAATGGCTCAACAGAAGATATTACCGCCAGAGTTATCGATTTAGCTGCCCCTATCGGTAAAGGGCAACGTGGTCTAATTGTATCTCCTCCAAAAGCAGGTAAAACCTTAATGATGCAAAATATCGCATCTTCAATTGCCAAGAAATACCCAGAATGTTATTTGATTGTGTTACTCATTGATGAGCGCCCTGAAGAAGTCACTGAAATGCAACGCTCCGTTTGTGGTGAGGTGGTTGCCAGTACGTTTGATGAGCCTGCCGCTCGACACGTTCAACTTGCTGAAATTGTCATTGAAAAAGCAAAACGCATGGTTGAACATAAACAAGATGTTGTCATTCTACTTGACTCAATTACCCGTTTAGCCCGTGCCTATAATACCGTATCTCCTTCATCTGGTCGTGTACTTTCTGGTGGTGTTGAAGCAAATGCCTTGCAAAAACCAAAACGCTTTTTTGGTGCCGCCCGTAATACTGCTGAAGGTGGTAGCTTAACGATTATTGCCACGGCATTGGTTGAGACTGGTTCTAAAATGGATGAAGTTATTTTTGAAGAGTTCAAAGGTACGGGTAATATGGAATTACACCTTGATCGTAAAATTGCAGAAAAACGTGTTTACCCTGCCATTAACTTTATGCGTTCTGGTACACGTCGTGAAGAACTTATCACACCAAAAGACGAGCTACAACAAGTTTGGATTCTGCGTAAGATCCTGCATGAAATGGATGAAATTGCGGCAATGGAATTCTTAACTGAAAGAATGCGCTCTACGAAAACGAATGAAGACTTTTTTAATTCTATGAAACGTGGGTAAAAAATTGTTAGATATTTCCTCCTAGCTCTCCACAAGCCATAACCAATTTTGCTACTATTAAACTAATGAGTTAAAACGAAGCTGACTGTCATCCCGCACTTGATGCGGGATCTAGACTACCTTGAAGTTTAATTTTTGCATTGTCTCAAATATTTTAAGCCCGAGTAGCCTAGATTCCAAATCAAGTTTGGAATGACATATTTGATTAAATAACACTATTACTAAATAGCTGCCTTTATCATTTGTAACTAAGCTTGACTATAATTAGATATTTGAAGGATAAATACATAACGTGTTATATCTCCAAATACAAATCAACTCATAATATCTTCACAAACTGGAACCTAGACCATGCAATACCAAGATTTAAGAGAGTTTCTTGAACATTTAAAACAACTAGGTCAATTAAAAGAAATTGATCAAGAAATTAGCCCAAATTTAGAAATGACTGAAATATCTGACCGAGTCTTAAAAGCAAAAGGCCCTGCATTATTATTCAATAAACCATCACAAGGCAATATGCCTGTACTGACTAACCTGTTTGGCACACCAGAACGCGTTGCTTTAGCGATGGGAGCAGATGACGTTTCGGCTTTACGTGATATTGGCACGTTACTTTCTAATTTGAAAGAACCAGAGCCACCAAAGGGTTTAAAGGATGCCTGGGAAAAACTCCCCATGTACAAACAAGTTTTAAACATGTCACCTAAAAAAGTTAAAAAAGGTGTTTGCCAAGAACGTATCATTGAAAAAAAAGATATTAATTTATATGACTTCCCGATTCAAACCTGTTGGCCAGGAGATGCTGGGCCCTTAATTACCTGGGGGCTGGTCGTTACCAAAGGTCCCCATAAAGACAGGCAAAATCTGGGTATATATCGCCAACAGGTTATTGGTGAAAATAAGTTAATTATGCGCTGGTTATCACATCGTGGTGGTGCCTTAGATTTTAAAGAATGGCAGCAAGCACATCCTGGTGAACCTTTTCCTATTTCTGTCGTTTTAGGCGCAGACCCTGCAACCACTTTGGCAGCTGTTACGCCGATCCCAGACACCCTATCAGAATATGCTTTTGCTGGTTTATTAAAAGGTCAAAAAACAGAATTAATAAAATGCTTAATAAATGATTTATACGTGCCCGCACGCGCAGAAATGATTTTAGAAGGTTTTATTTATCCAGACGAATATGCGGATGAAGGCCCATTTGGTGATCATACTGGCTATTATAACGAAGTTGATCAATTCCCTGTTTTCACTGTAGAAAAAATCACACATCGAAAAAATCCAATTTACCATAGCACTTATACGGGACGACCACCTGATGAGCCTGCTATTTTAGGTGTCGCCTTAAATGAAGTTTTTGTACCGATTATTCAAAAACAATTTCCAGAAATTCAAGATTTTTATCTACCACCCGAAGGCTGTTCATACCGAATGGCTATTGTCAGCATTAAAAAACAATATGCCGGACATGCCAAACGCATTATGATGGCAGTCTGGTCGTATCTACGCCAATTTATGTATACCAAATTTGTCATTATTGTTGATGAAGACATCAATACCCGAAACTGGGAAGATGTGATTTGGGCAATTACCACTAGAATGGATCCAGCACGTGATACTGTTATGGTTGAAAATACACCTATTGACTACCTTGATTTTGCCTCACCTGTTTCTGGGCTTGGTTCAAAAATGGGTTTGGATGCCACGAATAAATATCCAGGTGAAACCAATCGAGAATGGGGTGAACCTATTGTGATGGATGAGAAAGTTAAAGAGAAAGTGGATGAGATTTTGGAAACATTAAATTTAGATAATCAAATCTAATAAAATAAATAATCCTACTGAACTTCAAAACAATATAATTTTTCAATAAACCCACAATTATCAGGCGCCACCCAAGCTGGGTTTGTTGTCCAAGTACTATTAGTAGCTGTGGAAGTAGCAGCTTCAGATTCACCTACAACGCTTGTCCAATCAGCACAAGTATTGCCAACATTTATCACCCCATCTGCCAATGTGCCTGTTTTAACTGCTACTGCTTCAAGATCAATTGCATTAGTAAATGGTGTAATATCTGTATCCAGCAATAAATTAGCATCCACAATGAGTGTAATATTATCTAATCTATAATAAGCCAAAGAATCATTGTAACTAATATTATCTTTAGCGTTAATTGTCGTTGTTGATACCCAAGCTTTAAAAACAGTACCATCATCTGGATTGTTATCATCTCCAGCACATATATTGTTAGCAGCCTCAATCCCGCTTGCTCCTGAAGCATTTCCCCATGTACTAAAATCACCAGTTCCTGAAGAATTTGTAACAAACACACGACATTTATCATCAATACAACCAGTTGCTATACCCTCAACCGTAAATGACAAAGTACTTGGCGAATTACTGGCATTGGTGCCTGTAGTAGCAAAGATATATGTTTCATCAGCTTCTGCTTCGTCGGATAATGCCAGATTAAAGATACAGCTTGCGCCTGCAGCTAACGTATTGTCAGCCAAATCATTACAGTAGTCATCATCTCCTTCAGGGTCAGTAACTGCAAACTTGTCACTATCTTCATCATCTGTGTTTAATACTACGTCCGTAATTGCTGCATCCCCAGTATTTTCAAGAGTATAAGTGACTGGATCAGCACCCAAAGTTAAATTAACTTCGGTAATGGTATCACCCTCTGAATCTTTATACACAAAGGTACCTGATCCTGCATTTTCAACGGTAAAGTCTAAACTGTCTTTATCCACTGGAACACTGCTTGCGGATTTGGCAATGGTAAAGCTATGCTCACCTTCTTCAACCTCATCTCCCAATGTCGCTGTCACGGTACATGTGGCTTCTGCGGGTGCTGTTAAGATACATGGGTTGTTGTTATAAGTAATGCCATTTGTTGAAGAAGAAACGGTATAGGTTTGTTCCCCTGTTATTCCTTCCCAGTCTGCTGGAGGGCTAAATAAAATGGTTAAAGCATCACCTGGTGCTGCGGTTTCACTGCTTAATGCAACCGTGACAATGGCATCTTGTACCACAATGACATCATTGGTATTACTTTCCGTTGAAACCCCTGCCCCACTAAAGGTCACAATATGAGTGCAAGCAGTCGATACAGGCACATTAATGGTAAAGTCCTTTGCAGCTCCATCTACAACCAAGCTTAGACTACTGGGCGTAAAACTGAGTTTTGAGGCACAGTCTGAGGTATCTGATATCGTTATAATACGGGTATCTGTACTGTCAACTGCGGTTAATGTTGGAATAGTGGATGATAAAGCAACTAAACCTTGAGCATTTTCACCTGATTGTAGAATACTGGGAACAGTGGCATCCACCGCAACCGTTGACGGGGCGCTACTACCGCCATCATTACTACAACCAGCCAATATCAATGACCCGCTACCTAATAATGCGCTTAAATATATAGATAAAGGCTTTCTCGGAAAGTTTTTTGACTGGCGAACCACTTTTGCAAATTGCTTCATTTTACTTAGCTACCTTTCTTTGATTATTAATTGTCAAAGAAAGGGTAACATTGTGATTGAAAATAACACAACAGGTATATTTACATGTTGAAATGCATATTTGCAATTCACTAATTAAAAAGTATCTATTTCTTTGCTAATCCCAAAATATTATACCTATACTTAAATAGGAGCCCAATCACCAAGCTTTATAACTTGACTAATACTCGAAAAAATCTCATCACAAAAATAAATTTATATCTTATAATAACTGTGCCGATTATTTCAGCATTTGCGATCATTTCAATATTATATTTTGATAGACCGATTGCTGAATTTTTCTTTGAGTTAAACTCACCATCTGCACCCATTAAGCCCAATTTAGAAAACTTATGTTTAACAAAATACAACAAAGCAACACCAGAAGGGCTCGTTGCATTTATTGGCGTTCATGCAACTAATTTATGTTATGTATTAATTCTGCCTTTTTTTATAATGTATTTTTATTTACGACTAAAACAAGAAAAGAATTATTTTAATCATTTTTTAGGGCAATTTTGTAAAGCTTTAGTTTTTGCTTTTTTTATTAAAAATACACTTAAATATGTATTTGGCAGAACCTCTCCGTTATTAGAAAATGACAGATATCTCTCTTTTGTTGCTGACCCGAATTCTTATTATTTCCATTTCTTTGATATTACAGGAGATGCTGCCAGTTTCCCTTCTGGGCACATGTGCATTTTTAGCGCCTTGATGCTAACAACTGCTTTGTATTATAAAAAGCTTTCACCCCTATGCTCGCTGCTAACAGTTTGTTTATTTGCTGGTCTATTATATTTCAACTTACATTATTTAAGTGATTTAGTTGTTGGTACTTATTTAGGTATTTCTACTGCGCTAGGCTTATATCTACTTGATAAAACTAAATAATCATTTGTTAGCATTTGCCATTCAAATTGCTATAGTTATGGTTGGATTTAGTCAAGAATGAGAATCATGAATAAAATCAAACAGCTTGGAATAGGTCTGATCATGCTAGCATCAATCGAATCTTTAACTTATGCGGCAAGCAAAACCTTAAAAAGTGTCTATGGTTATTTAGAGCCGATAATTATTCTACCCACAAGCCAAGCCGTTACTGCAAAACTGGATACTGGTGCGTATTCATCCTCAATTTCTGCTACCGAGATAAATGTTTATGAAAATGAGCAAGATGGTGGCAAACAATATGTTAAATTCAAATTCTCACATCCAACCCTAGGTAAAGAACAAACTTATGATTTACCAGTTGTCAGAACAGCTTCCATAAAAAATCGCGCCGAAGCAGCTAGCGAAGAATATACTGATCGCCCAGTAGTCATAATAAAAGCCTGTTTTAACAGTGATGTATATGAACTGGAGGCAAATTTAATTGATAGAACAAGCTTTAGCACACCCGTATTACTTGGCAGGAAAGGGCTAGTAAAATTAGGTGCTGTGGTAGACCCTTCAAAGAAAGACACGATCTCAGGTTGCTCACAAAAACAATTAAACAAAGAAAATAACAATGAAAAATAATTCCACCCAATTTATTATTCTATTTTTTGCTTTACTTGTTATTGGTTTTGGTACTGCAGTTTACCAATATTTCCAACTAGGCTTATCACTTGACCCACATAAAGAAAATGATGTGTGGAAACTAAATATGAAATTTTCAATTTCAGGGCAAGCAAATGAACCGATAAAAATTAATTTTGCAATTCCAAACTTACCTAAAAATGATATTCTTGATGAAACCATTACAGCACAAGGATTTGGAAAGGCCATTGCTAATAATGAGAATAACCGTATTGCAATTATTTCAAAGAGTACGGGAGAAGAAAATCAAACTATACTTTACAATTTAATCTTGCCAGGAAATATCGCCACAAACCCTTTAATTCCACCCAATATTCCTGTCTCTTATACACATCTGACGCTGCCGACGATCTACTCTGTGT
>CAJXRW010000043.1 GCA_913060525.1 uncultured Gammaproteobacteria bacterium | reverse complement strand
CTCGTGGGCTCGGAGATGTGTATAAGAGACAGGAAGAATACGAATTTTTAGCGGTAGCAACGCCTGACTTAAAAAAAGGGGAAATGGTCTCATTATTGTATGATTTTGATATGAATCCAGATGAAATTAAAGCTAAAGTGAATGCGACTAAAATTAATAATTTACTTAAGCCTGGCAAGTATTTTCAAGTTGAAGAAATACCTAAATTAGGTAGTGGTAAAACAGATTTTTCAGCGGCTAAAAAACTAACTATAGAGTTATTGAAAGGTCAATAAAAAACAATATTTCTGTAAATACTGATAAAGCCCTGCAAATGTGGGGCTTTTTTGATTAGAAATTAATGGTTATAGATGACATCTCCGTTGGATTTATCTAGGCTTCTAGTAAGAAAATTTTTCTGATGTGAGAGGGTTATGGAAGGTACCCGTGTTTATACTAAACTCGGTGATTACCAAGATGAAGATTTACGTATTCATCAATTGGAATATCAGGGCGGTATTAGCCAATTATTTTCATTGAAATTGGTTTTTAGCATAAATGCTACTTCATTTCAGCCAGATGAACTGATTGGCCAAGCTTCAGAAATTGAGATAATCCTTAACTCAAGCGCTCCCTATTACATCAAAGGCGTGATACAAGATTGCAGCGTGCAAGACACCATGGATGCCCTTAAGCAGCAACAGTATCACTGTATCATTGTGCCGAAATTAGCTTTTTTACAAAACCAACCTGAAAACTATCTTTATCGTGATCAACCGCTATTTGATTTAATCTTATTTCTATTAACAGGCTATACGGAACAGACCACTACTTTTGAACCAGGGTATCGTAAAAAAGGCGTATACGATTACCAAGGGTTCCTAAATATTAATGATGACTGTGAAGTGTGTTTTCTATTATCTCATCCTCAAGATAGCCAACAATATCCAACATTCGGTCAGTTGCTTCAATATCAACAAAGTGCCTATGATTTTTTAGCACAGTTATTGGCATTAAATGGTCTGTCCTATTTCTTTGATCATTCAAAAAGTCAGATGCCGTTAGTGATAGCGGATTGTATTCACGATGACAGTTTCCGTCACCCATTAGAAGTTAATTTTGAACAAGCACAACAGACAGACCGCTTAACCACCGTTGTCTATCAACATTCAATTGCACAAAGCCTATCCGTTGGTCAAACCATTGTGCGAGGCTATAACCCTGATCAATCCAGTGCCATTATCCGAGCCGTACAAGACAGTACCGTTAACACGGCGAGAAAGAAATCCGCTTTTCAAGCACCCATTATTGCTAGTTCCCCCGCAGAAGCTGAGAACTTAAGTCTCTTTTATCAAGGTCATTTTGATGCAACCTCTCAAGTTTCTCCTATTAAGGGCCAAGGTTTTGTTTACCCTGGGCAATTAATCAAAATAGATCATGCACCGCTTAAACGTGCAAATCATACGGTTTATATCACGAAACTATCGTGGGTATTAACCATGGATAGTAGCGCCTTTAATGAAATCCGTACCTGTAATTGGCAAGGTCAATGTGTTGATAATCAATATCCTTATTATGCGTTACCCAAACCTTTTGATGCCCCTACATCATTAAGAGGCTGGCAAGTTGAAACGGTTGTCAGTGGTGAACAGGATTTATCGGATAACGATTACAATACCTTGGATCAAAATGGACGTTATTGTATTAGCCCACCAAAGAACTTCAATAAACTGGGTGGACATAAACAATGCCTATTAGGTTTACGTCTATTACAAACTTTCCATAGTGAAGACCATAAACAAGCCTCACCGTTAGCCCAGGGGACACATGTTAGTTTAAGCTTTGAAGCAGGCAATCTACAACGTCCCTTTATTGATGGTACTTTAAATAGTGCTGAGCATCCTGTCTTAACCGATACCGCTAATTCTCAGAATATGGTGTGGCAGGATGAAAAGTTTAATCGCTTAAGCTTTTTAAGTACGGGCGCATTTATCCCCTTTAGCGCAGATGGGCATCAATCTGCCACTGAACTCTATGCACCCAACTATGATGGCGCAGGGTCTTTTGCTGGACTTAGAATCGGGGATGCCGTAAGCAGTAGCCAATTAGGTGCAAGTGAACCAGGTATCCATTGGGAAACCTCAGGCAAATGGCGTGAGATCCATGAAGACAGTCATGTTGAAATGTTTGGGATGTTGCAACCTACCAATGCTAAAGAACAACCAACCATACCTGTCTATCGTTTATTTACCCAGTTAACCCCAAGCGAAGATTATCCATATCATCGTATTGAGAATATCACCCCAGATGAAATACTTAGAACCTTTAATATTGGGGGTGGCAATGAAGGCTCAGCGACTTCTATTATTTCTAAACAAGATAAGACGACCGTCACCCAAAGCTTTAAAGCCAAACAGCATCACATCAATATTAATAACGATGAAACGATTTATGTGTATCAAAACTTACAAGAAAGCTATGTGCCTGGTGAACAGGTTGATGCAACGGTGCATGAACATAAAGTAAATACACTGAATGAAAAGCATTTAACTCAAAACCATATTGTGAATATCACTGCGGATAGTTTGTATGAATATTACAAGGCATCCCATATAGAAAAACATCTACATAAAAATAATATTTATTCAGCCACCAATATTACTTTTAATGAGGTTATTCATAATACCACGACCACAGGGCTAAACATTAGCGCTGATGAAACGGTTTATAATGCAGCAGTCATTAATCAAGTCGCCACTGGCACCAATACGGTGACCGCAACTAAGTCAATGACACAGAAAGGTGCAGTATTAAATCAAGTTGGTCAAACACACGTTAATGTCGCGACGAATCCGAAAGAAATTAAGTTTGAACCGAATACCAAAGCCATCTTAACCGTTAGCATACAAGACCGCTTTGCTAAAACGCCTGAGGATAAATCTTGTTTTGGTTCCAAATTACAAAGTGCCAGATTGAAAGTGATCTATAGCCAGCAAAATACACAGACACAAGAAAACACGCTCCAGCATGAAATGGTAACAGTAAATAGGTATGGCGTTGCCTATTTATACCATTTGGGTACACAAGATGAACCACTATTAAAAGAGGATGTGCCTTATATTACGCAACAGATTAAAATCATCTTTTTAGATTTAGGCTATGTTGATCTGGGTGCAGCAGGAAATGTGCAAGAAGTCTATATTACGCATATCAACCAAGAACCCATTTTATTTGATGCGATTAAAGATATAGAGACAAAAGCGGTTGCTATAAATGCGGCTAAACGCTCCAGCCATAAGGTTATTATAAAAAACAACGACTGGACAAAAAATCCACCCAGAGCCTTTCAACCAGCAGGTATGGGTGATATTGAAGTTAAAGGGATTCAGGAATATCGTTTGGGTTTGGGTGTATTAGAACCAACCATGTATTTTAATTTCCGTCAGGATAATTGTTTAGGCACCATAACGCCTGAAGAACTTAACGTGTATAAAACCCTTGCGCCTTATTTTGGTACGACAGCAAAAGCCATTACAGCACAGCAAAAGATTGCTGCTCAAAATAATCTAAATCTGGCAGTGGATGTCACGGATTTCACCCATTCATTACCACGCTTCACCCCTGAACAAATTGCGTGCTTGAAAAAGAATGGTAATAATGTCACGCTATTTATTCATGGTTATAACTCTAAACCTGGGTGTTATCCCGATACGATTGCCAGTGTGCCTGCGGTTGTAAATGCTGGCATGTTTCCAGATAACCAAAAATCAGATGTGTTATTAGTGGATTCAAACTATAAAAGCACCCTTGGCTGGACAGTCGAAGAAGCCAAAGTATTACAGGATTATGAGCAACAGTTTGCAGAAGATCGTATTAAGAATGAACAAGGTCAGACTTATGACCAATCTGCATTAGATTTAAGTGATCAAGTTTTATTTGGGGATCAGTCCTTTGCCTGGCAAATTCAATTGCAAACCAACTTGAATATGGCGGCTGGTTTTACAGGTGAGGATTATACTGATTTCACCCGTGTGGTACTCATTCAATGGATGGGTGATCCCGCTGCGCCAGATTATATGGCAGCGACGGTATCCTCTGACTTTGCTGCGACTAGAGTGTTTAAACTCATTCAGCAATTACAACAAGAAGGCATTAGTATTAACTTGATCGCCCATTCATTAGGGAATGAGGTCTTAATCAGAACGTTAGATAAAGTAGGTAAAGCAGGCTTAAAACCGGTTGATCATGTCTTTATGTGGGATGCAGCGATTCCTGATACTTCGTTTAATACGACACCAAAGAAATATCTAGCGATGGTGATTAATGATAAGCCGTTAGATTATGGTTATAACTTCCCAGACGCACAGAAAGGGGTAAGTAAAGTAACCGTATTGTATTCACCGCTAGATAATATTTTGGGACCGATTCAATTAAGTCAGCCACTGTATGCGGTTAATAATCAATATGAAATTAAAAAGCATCAGCAAGCAGGCACGCTTTATCAGCCTATTACCTTTGATAATGCCATTAAGGGTTGTTTAAACAATATTGGCGTGTTACTCAAAAGACAAGTGGATATGGAGCCAGTAGAGAAAGGCTTTTGGTCAGAACAGCTTGCCAGTCTACAAAATGCTTATGATTCAGTTATTCCTGAGGCTTTAGAAGTTTATGCTGATAATGGCAATTATTTTAATAGCATCGCTAACGATGAGTTATTAGAGGTTGGCTGGCATAAAATGCAAGACCCTGCTGCGGGTTTAACCTTTGTGTTAACTTCCATGCCGTTTGCCATATTAGACCCCTTATTTAAGCGTTATCTGGGTGACCATGTGAGTTTAAAAAGTATTTATAATTTGGCGAATTTATTTGTATACCCATTTAGTTGGATTATTGAAAGTAAAGACAATATGGAAACCTTATATAAACAGTTTGTAGAAGATTTTGGTTTATTTGAATTTCAAGGTGAACAGACCAATCATATACATACCTTTGAGTTAGCGCCTACCTTAGATGAACAGACAATACAGCTGCGGCAATTGGTTGGGGTATCAGAATTATATAATGAGGTTGGTAAGTTTATTGATACCATCAGAAACTGGGCGTATGGTGCAGGCATTCTTACTCTTGGTGCACTAGATTATTTCTCACCAACCTTTGTACAAGCCAAGAGTGGATTGGCTCAAGCAGAGAATTTATATGAGTCCTTTCTGACGCTATTCTTGTCTGGTTTGATGATTAGTCCTATGCAGCCAGCAACGGCTTTAGGGTATGGGGGGGTTGATCCGAAAAGTGAGTTTTATGCTAAAAATATTAGTAGCAAATTATTCCAATCAGGACAATTTAACCCAGAGGAACCAAGTAAAATATTCAAAGAGCATGGTACACCGCAATGTGTTGATCATTGCGCGATGTCATTTCCTGCAAGTTCAGGCATGAATAATTGGGTATATGCTGGACAACTTTTTGGTGTTGTAGATGGAACGGGATTTGATTTTTTTGGAAATTATAGTATTTCAAAAGCTAGAGCGACAAATAGTCAATATGCACGGACAGGTACAGATACTGGAATTACAGATAAGGGTTCAGGGCTATGATTAAAATTATGAAAGCATTATTACTATTTTTTATATTTATTGTTTCATTTAGCTATGCACAAATTGTTAATGGCATATCGGTATTATCTGTTTCAACCGATGGTAAATATGCGATTAGTGGTAATGATAATAACAATGTCTATTTATGGAATTTAGAAGATAAAACGCACAAACAGGTTAATAAAGGCAAGGTAAATAGCTTTCAAGGCCATGCGAATAAATATAGTGTAGGATTTATAGAAGGTACTAATATTTATTTTTATCAAGATTCTATTTCAAATGAAGTGTTTATTGTCGATGCAGAAGCAGATAAAGAAATTAAACGCTTTAATCCAAAATTCCAGGCTTATGGTGCTGCTATAAATAAAGACATGACTCGTTACGCCGCTTCTGAAGATAAGGGTATTATCCATGTTATTAATATGGAAAACCCTGAGAAATATAGAGAGGTTGGGCGTGCTAGTGTTAGTTTTAGTGGAACAGGGAAATTATTCCAGCCTCATTTTACACCAGACCAAAAATACATAGTTGCGACTAATGGTGGTGGTGAATTATGGATATTAGATGCTCAAACTGGAAAATTACTACAAGATATTATTAAGAATGTAGGTCAAACTTCTAATGCTATTTCCCCAAATGGTGATTATGTAATAACGGTAGATTCAGGACATTTAGGTGTTAAATATAATTTTAATGGGAGGCAGATTAAACGCTTTTTTCTAACAATCCCAAATAATAAAGAAGTCAATACAGACAGTATTAGAGGTGGGACAACAAGTATTAATTTTATTGATGATGAAAATGTTATAGTTACATGGCATTCAATTAAAAATGGCTTTGAATATGTTTCATTATCTAATCCAGATGAAATTAAAGCTTCAGAAGATTATGGCGTTAAACATTATTTAGCTCCCATTAAATACTTGCCATTAATAGAGAAACCTAATGCTGAATACCCATCTATGGATGGTTTGTACCCACAAACCCAAAGCTATATGCCAGTTGTGGCAACATCACCAGAAAAACATATTTTGGTAATGGCGCAAGCCAACGGCAGTGGCATTATGGTTTATAAATTTGATCCTGATGACCAAATCTTAAAGTTGATTTGGTCGCCTGAGTTGTAATAATGAGTAAGTGGCGGAAGGCATGAGCGAAAACCAAATCAAAAATGCAGCATTAACAATCGCTTTAGCGTTTCATTACCAAGTGCTGATTGGCTTGGATAAGTGCTTTTCGCTTGAAGAAGACCAGTCGGTTTGGTTTGAAAAAGACGGTGATGTTAGCCTGATTTCGTCTGGTGCTTTGGCGTCAACGCAAACCGAGGTGAAAGACTACGCAGCACCATTGACTGATCACCACGAAAACCTTTGGAAAACGCTCAAAAACTGGTTGGCTCCAGAGTTTAGCCACTCGCAATATGGCGTTTTAGTACTGTACACCACTCAAGCATTTGGTAAAAAGACTCGTCTAAAGGACTGGAATACTCAAAGTGCCGAGCAACGTTTGCAAATACTTAAAGATATTTTTATTAGTCGGCCAGAAGATGATCGAAATGCCGAAAAGCCATCAGGTGCCATCAAATTGCAAAAAGCAGTTATAGAAGCAGATGATACGTTGCTTAGGAGCATACTGGATAAAGTCACCCTAATTACCGAAGCAGAAAGCGCGGAAGAGGTAGGGCGCCGTATTATAAAAATGCTTAAGGGTATTCCTAATAATAATCTTCATAAGTACTTTGAGGGACTTATTGGCTTTGTTTACACTCAGGCAACGCAGCAATCTTGGAGTATTAAGTACCAAGAGTTTGCAGCAAAGTGTGAAGAACTAACCGCGCTCCTTTGTAAAAAGGAGTTCACCTTTCCGTCTTTTTCGGGCTATGAAGCCTCAGAGCAAGAAGTAGAATCACACCAAGATAAACCTTTTGTTCAAAAAATAACTGAAATTGATCATCACCTAATGATTCCTGATGCAGTAGGTAATTGGATTGAGTTGCAAAACTCACTGCTTGAAGAGTTAGATGAGTACCCACTCTATAGGGGCAAGACAATTACGTACCAAAATCAATTAGTCAAGAAATATAAGGTTGCTTATTCAAGTGCGCAACTTGAAGCAACTGATTCAATTAAAAGTTCAAAATTGCTTTACAATAAAACCATAGACGAACAGCCATTAAACATGGGCAATGATATCCCGCCTATTGAATACAAGAACGGTCTAATACACGATGCCATGGATGATGAAGGACGTGACTTAAAGTGGAGAGTTGAGCTATGAGTAGCATTGTAAACGCTCTATATGAGTTGAAGTACAATCCTTTTGAGTATGGGTCATACATTGCCTCGTTTTACACAACAGTAGGCGAATCAGAAAATAATCTTTTACTCGCCCCTTTGGTGATCCCTCTTTGTAGCCATTTTATCTTTGGTAAAGTAATCTCAGGTGCTGTATTTGGAGAAAAAAAACAGAGTTCAATTTGGTCTATCTTCAATGACCGCACCAAACTTTATGATCTGCAAGAACGAATAGATGGATTTCAAGCGTTAACCGAGCAATGCATTCAATACTGTTTGATTAATGATTGGCTGTCTGTCGATAAACATAGTTTAGTGCTTCGTATTTATGATGAAGCTGATTCAGTATTTACCAATCAAAAAAGTGCAGAGAAGTTAGGGCGGTTGTTTAGTGGTCACTCAGTGATTGAGATTTATGCGTTTTTAGGAGTGAAGCCGCGATGAAAACATTAATTCATGAAATTGGCGTTATTGATAAACAAGGAAACAAGCACCCTGTTAATTTTAAAAAGGGGTTGAATGTTGTCACTGGTAAGTCATCGACGGGTAAAAGTGCTTTAATCGAAATCTTTGATTATTGCTTTGGCAGTGGTGAAAACACCATCCCAAAAGGGGTCATTACCACTAACGCCGCTATTTATTATGTTGCGCTTTCGGTTAATGAACAAGACATGGTGATTGCGCGTGATCCTGACATAGCGACTAAGGCCTTTTTTCGTCGTGTTGAGTGGTTCAATACTAACGATATTGTTCGCGATTATTTTAACAATAGCTCTTTCCGTCCATTAGACGAGTTTAAGAAGCATCTAAGGGAATTTTTCTTAGATATAAATGATGTTGATGAATCTTTAGCTGCTAGAGCCAATCGGAGATTTAATGCTAAAGCGGCTACCCCTTCAATACGCAGCTTTTCATCTTTTATGCTTCAGCATCAAAATCTTGTTGCCAATAAACATGCACTATTTTACCGATTCGATGAGAAGGAAAAGCGAGATCAGGCTATTGAGCATACTAAGATATTTTTAGGGCTTGTGGATCAAAAGTTCTTTCACCTATCACAAGAAAAAGAACGAATAAGCGCAGAAATCAAACGTTTAGAACGCCAAAAAGAAACCAACAAGCGTACCTCCGAAAGTTATAAACAAAAAGCTGGCCCTGTTTTAAACCAACTTTACGCCTTGATGGGATTTAAAGATGAACCCTTATCATTGGATAAGGTACTTCGCCACCCACAAGATGCCAAAGACCAACTCGATGGCATCATAGTTTCTGAGGAAATTAACTATAATTCCGATGCGATCACGCAACGGTACAATCAGTTGAAGCTGGCGCTAAATCAAAAAACTGCCGAATTAAGGAAGTTGCAGCGTCAGGCGTCGTCAATTAATAAGCACATTCAAGAAGAAGAACGGTTTGTTGATAACGTAAAGCAGTTTAGTTCACCTAAGCAGGTTCATATCTCTGCTTCTGTATGCCCATTTTGTCATACTGAAAAAGATAGCTTGAGACAAAGTGCAGAAAAGCTTCAGCAGGCCATCACAAAAGTATCGGGAAATCTTGCTCAAGCTCGCCCGATGAAAGCAAAATTTGAATCGTCTTTAGTCGAAGTGCAGCGTTCTATTGAGGTTGTAAGTAAAACAGTGACTGAGCTCAACCAGCAAATAACTGAAATTGAGAAAACAAATCAGCAGTTAAGAGAACAAAAGAGTCTGTATGAAAGCGTTATTATGCAGAAGGCAAAACTATTTGTGCTTCTTGATACTCTCAGTATGGCTGACGATGCGGAGCTTGAAAAGGAAATTAAAGAGATAGGAAAACTACTCAAAAAGATTAATGATGATCTTAAACAGTACGATGTGCAAAAAGGTTTAGAAAGTGCTTCGGCTAAGGTAAATGAATATATGGCTGAAATTGGTATTCATTTTGAATTTGAAACCAGCTATAAGCCGATCAACCTTCACTTTTCATTTGAAACGTTCGACCTCTATCATTTAACGCCTGGAAACGAAAAAATCTACCTAAGATCAATGGGTAGTGGTGCTAACTGGCTCTACTGCCACGTAACGCTTTTCTTAGCGTTGCATAAATATTTTGCTGAATTAGGTGATAAATGCGCCATCCCTTCAATACTGTTTTTGGATCAGCCGACGCAGGTGTATTTTCCTAATTTTAATCGTGATAACTCTGAAACTTTCGAGGAGCAAAAGAGCCAGGAAACGGCACAGCGAACCAAAGAAGAAAGGCTTGTAGATGAAGATATCAAAGCAGTCGAAAATTTATTCAGCCAGCTCTCAATATACTGTAATGAGCTTGAGATGAACAATGGCTTTAGCCCGCAAATCATTGTGACAGATCATGCGGATAATTTAACATTGTCAAATAGGGTATCGTTTCAATCTTTGGTTAACGGGAACAGATGGAGAAAGCGTGGTTTAATTCATCCTGTAGAAGAATAGATATATGTTAGCAAGCATATTAATAAGCCGGCTCAAGAAGTTGAGCGTATAGGTGAGCACCAAAACCCTAAATTTGAGGATAGTTTAGAAAATGAATATTATTGCGTTGATAGAAAAATTACCAACAGGTTTAGCTATTGTTCTTTCAACATTAATTTTGCTTATTGTCATTAGTGTTTATTTGGCTAAAGTTTTATCTAATGCTTATGAATATACTTTATCTTTTAGCTACAAAAAGCTGATATTGAAGCTTAAGTCGATCACTAATTTAATTGAGCTTGAGGAAAGCGTAAAGTATCAAGATAGTGTTTTAAATGAACTGTTTATATATGAATCAAGTGCAATATATTCATTAGTGAGAATTAAAACAGGGTTTCAAATAGGTAGTATTGAACAGTTCAAATTATTTAATTTGATTAATAAGAAATTAGGTTCAGATAATCTTGTTCTAAGAAAAATATCTAAGTTTATTGAAACAAAAAATGATAATTTTATTCTATTGCCGTATCGCGACAATAAAATACAGAAATGGTCATTTTATATGTTGTTGTGCGCTTTTGTATTAAGCATAACTTTTATTTATATAGCATTTTTGCTTCTTATTTTTAAGCAGATAGCTTTTATAGAATTCATAAAAAATGGAATAGCCTTCATTTTTTGTGCAGTCGTTATATTTTTAGCTGCATATAATATCTGTCTCTTATACACATCTCCGAG
>CAJXRW010000042.1 GCA_913060525.1 uncultured Gammaproteobacteria bacterium | reverse complement strand
GTAGATCGTCGGCAGCGTCAGATGTGTATAAGAGACAGATTAAAGCCTTTATGGATCAGTATAAAATTGATATTTACAGTGAACATTTAAGTTATTGCAGTGACCAACAAGGCTATATTTATGATCTTCTACCCATTCCCTTTACCGAGGAGGCGGTTGAATATGTTTCTAAACGCATCATACAAGTTCAAGATATTATTGAACGGCCACTGGTATTGGAAAACGCTTCTTATTATGCAGCACCAGACCAAAAACTCTCTGAAATTGACTTTATTCAACAAATTATAAAAAGAACTGACTGTAAGTTATTATTGGATGTGAATAATGTTTACGTTAATAGCATTAATCATGGTTATGACCCTAAAGCATTTATCCAGCACATTCCGAAAGATAAAATTGAATATTTACATATTGCTGGGCATGATCAAAAATCGCCTGATCTTATTATTGATACCCACGGAGCGAATATCAAGGATGCGGTATTTGATTTATTAGCATTTACCTATCAAACCCATGGCGTGTTACCTACGCTATTAGAACGGGATTTTAATATTCCTCCCTTACCTGAATTGCTATTAGAAACCAATAAAGTTAAAACGATACAATCCAAAATGGGTGCAGATGAATTGAGTGTGGTCAGATGAGTCAAACGCATAACTTTCAAAAAATACAACAGACATTTTTATCGAACATCCGCCAACCTACTACGCAACTTGAATCCATACCAAACGTAACTTCTGAGCGCATGCAGGTCTATAAAGAACTCGTTTATAACAATATTGAAAGTACGGTACGAAAAACATTTCCAGTTATCAGTAAAATATTAACCAAAACGAAATGGCATCATTTAGTCAGAAAATTTATATCAACCCAGGAGCTACAAAGTCCTTATTTTCAGGATATTTCAAAAGAGTTTGTTCGTTATTTATCAACATTGAATGAGGATGAATTTTGTTATCCATTTCTTGCTGAACTCGCTCATTATGAATGGATTGAATTAGACGTTGAACTACAAGAAGATAACTTAAGAGATCATACGCACCTTAATCACCAATTGACCGAAAATGATAGAATTTATCTTGCACCCACAACTAGAATATTAACCTATGACTACCCTGTTCATCAGCTTTCTGCCGAAAATATGATATTCGAAAAGCCAGATCAACCTACTTTTTTAGTAGTGTATCGAACGTTAGATTATCAAGTGAAATTTATGCAAATAAACCTTTTAACAGCTTGTTTATTGGAGTTAATCTCTGATCAACAAAATCAACTTAAAGACACAATATCCGAACTAAGCCGTACACTCAAAATAACGGATAACGAACGGTTACATATCAATGCAAAAAATCAGTGCCAAGCATTTTTAGATAGACAAATTATTTTCATTAGCGCTTGATATTATATTTTTGGGGCCAGAGATATTGATACCTTGATTATGTGTTACTGCGTGATCAAAGAAATAAAATCAACTTGGTTGTATAATATCCATTGATGAGCCCAGACATTTTTTTTGTCTTCAACTTTAGCTTAGAAATCAAATTAGTGCGGTTAGCTCATTGAATTAATTTCCTACAACATTCGGGAAACTGTAGATAATTGAATATTTAATGCAACTCCCCTAGTAGAAATGAAATTTTTAGTCTATTTTCGTAGTTATTACGATAGACAAAAAGTAACCAAAGCCGTAAGGTTATAGGTGAAACTAATAAACTAAAACAAAAAGGAGTAAGCATATGAAACAGTTTCAACCGAGAGTATTAGGAAAAAATAAAAAGAAACAAGGTGGTTTTACCTTGATTGAATTGGTCATTGTCATTGTCATTGCGGGTATTTTGGGTGCAGCATTAGTTACAACTTATGTCAACCTGTCAGCAGAAGCAATATCAGCCAATGTCTCTCAGAGTGATGCTGCACTACAAAGTAATATCGCTATCGGTATAGCTCAAGCTCCTGTCGGAACTGGTTACACTGTTACTGAACTAGCTGCGGCACTACAGGGCAATGCAGCTGCCATTGCAACAGGTATTACGACTGATATTGAAGGGACTACGTATACAGCTTTAACGTTCACAGATGCAACATGTACTGCGGCAACAGCTGATGTAGGCGATAATGTGTTATGTGCTACAGGATTCGCTGCACCGTAGTAAGTCCCATGTCCACAAAATCAAGCCTCCTTTTGGGGGCTTTTTTATATGCATGATATATGAACAAATATAAAGCAAAAGGTTTTACCCTGCTTGAATTAATGGTGGTGATTATCATTGCTAGCATCCTTGGTGTGATTGTTATGGTCACCTTTTATAACCCAAGCAGTGAATCCTACGAAAAAACACTGGCAAGTGCTGCCAATAGTTTGACGGCAGCTACTGCCACTAATTATCGTTTGAGCCGTTCAGGTTCACCGAATGCGATTTCTATATCCAACTGTACTGACGCGCCAAATACGCTGAAAAATGGAAATCAAATTCCTGCTGGGTATAGCATTACCCCACAGGCAGTGGCGGTCGGCACCCAAGTCAGCTGCACCCTTACTGCACCGAATGGGGACACGGCACAATTTCAAGCCATTGGTACAGATTAGTAAATAAATAAACTATACTGATAATAATAAAACTAGCCCATCAGTCTATGCCTGCCACCCCTTTGGAATCGAAGGGGAATAATTCCCCTCTTGAGAGGGGTGGACGCGGAGCGGACGGGGTGTGGAAACAGACAAAATATAGCAATAGGTAAACAACAATAATAAAACTTAAAAGTATGAAAAAACCACATTGGCATACATTACCATATAATTCAAAATTAAAAGAAAATGCCAAAACTTTACGCAAGGCAGGTAATTTGGCTGAGGTGTTATTATGGCAAAAAATTAAGGGAAAACAGATTGCTTATGACTTTGATAGACAAAAAATAATTGGCAATTACATCGTGGACTTTTATTGCAAACAGCTTGGTTTAGTAATAGAGATTGATGGTAGCAGTCACAATGATAAATATGAATATGATCAAACCAGAAAGCAATATTTAGAATCATTTGGACTTAAGGTTATATGTGTATTAGATGTTGATATTAAAAATAATTTAGCTGGTGTAATTGAGTGCTTGAAAGGTCTATTTGCGAAACGTGAAGATGAGATTTGAAAGCTTAAAACATAAAACTACCCCGTCAGGCTACGCCTGCCACCCCTTCGGAATCGAAGGGGAATATTCCCCTCTTGAGAGGGGTGCCCGATAGGGCGGGGTGTGGTATCCCCCTGAGAGGAATACCCGTTATAGAGAAGTGTAGCATCGGACAAGGGTGACAAAAGGATAAAATAAAATGATACCAAAATATCTCAATCCGTTATATGTCAATAAATATGGTATTTCACAATGAAGATAAAAACATAACACTAATCTGCTAAAAAGGATCACCTACCATGCCCACTTTTTCTTATGAAGCGAGAAACAAATCTGGCAAAAGTGTTACAGGCAAAATAAATGCTGTTTCCAGTCAAATAGTGGCAAAAGATCTGCTTGGCAAGGGACTGACGCCGATTCGTATTCAATTAATAAATAATGCCAGCCCTCAAAAAAAGCCCATCAATAATAATCCAAAACAATCTAAACCATTAAACCAAAGCATCTCCTCAGAACAGAAAAAAAGCACCAAAGATATTCTTAATATCCAGATAATGGGCAAAGTAAAAACAGAAGAACTTTCCATGTTCTGTCGCCAAATGCATTCATTATTAAAAGCAGGCGTGCCAATTTATCAAGGGCTGGCGCGCATTACCGATACCACTACCAACCCACTCCTAAAAAAAGCGCTACGCTATGCGTTGGATGAAATTAAAAGTGGTAATCGACTCTCCACCGCTTTATTAAAATATCCAAAAATATTCTCTCCTGTATTTGTGAATGTTTGTCGCACGGGAGAGGAAACGGGGAATCTACACGAATCATTTTCTTATCTGTCCAAATACACCACCTTAGAATCATCGAATAAGAAAAAAGTGTTTGCTGCCTTACGTTATCCAGCGATTGTACTGGTTGCCGTTACTGCTGCCATTATTGTACTCAATGTGATTGTTGTCCCCGCTTTTTCAAAAATGTACACCAATATGCATAAAGAGTTACCTTTAATCACACGCATATTAATGGATGTATCCGATTTCTTGGTGCATAAAGGCATTTATTTGTTACTGGGGTTGATTGCTAGCTTTGCATTAATGACTTTCTATTTCAGAACCCCCAATGGTCGATTTTTATTTGATAAATATAAATTAAAAATGCCAATTTTTGGCAGTATCATGTTTCGCATTCAACTGGCGCGCTTCGCTCGCATTTTTTCCACTATGCTTAAAAGTGGTATTACCGTTACCAACGCCATGGAGTTAGTTGCTCAAGCACTTAATAATAAATATATTGAAAAAAAACTACTTACCATTCGTGACCAATTACAGCAAGGTCGATCAATGACGGATGCCGCTTATGAGAGCAAACTTTTTACACCACTCACATTGCAAATGATCGCCGTAGGTGAGGAAACCGCCAGCATAGACACCATGCTTCAGGAAGTGGCAGATTTTTATGATGAAGATGTCGATTATGATTTAAGCCGCTTGAACCAATTAATGGAACCCTTTCTACTCGTGATAATGGGCGGACTGGTACTGGTTACCGCACTTGGCATGTTTTTACCGATGTGGAACCTGGCGAAAATAAATGGGTAACAACGTATGAGTCAAAAAAAACAACCTGGATTCACGTTAATTGAAATGACGATTGTCATTGTTATTGTTGCTATTATTACAGGTGCTTTAGCCATACTTTGGCCAGGTAATCAAGTTAATTTAGATTCTGTGACTCGAAGTATGATTGGCAATCTACAATACGCACAAACCTTATCGAGAAGCTCTGGGAAAGCGCACCGTATTATCTTTACTCTCAATTTTAGCCAACCTTGCCCTAAATTTAGTTGTGATACTTCTGCAAAGTATAGTTTACAAGATGGAAATGGGACGCCAGTTAATTTCCCCAGTACCAACACCAATACTATTGCCCTTGATCCAGCCATTTTTATGGCATTGGATGGCATCCCTAATGGTATTCTGGTATTTAACGAAAAAGGCATCCCTGAGGTACCGCCTCAAGGTTCCGAAGTGCCTGCACCACTGGCCGAATATGCAAAAATCGTCTTAAACTGGTCAGGGCAGCAATCAGAAATACAAATTTCCCCATACACTGGCAGTATTATCCGCTCTGATGACAAAACCATTCCTGTTAATCCTCAACCTAACCCAACTCCAAGTGGTACTCCGACACCTACTCCAACCCCGACACCGACGCCGACACCGACGCCGACACCGACGCCGACGCCCACACCGACACCCACCCCAACACCAGATGAAGAACCACCCTCAATCCCAGTCTTATCACTGGATGCTACCAGTGAAACGACTTTATCAATCAGTTGGCCAGCCTCAACAGATAATGTGAGTGATAGTAATGATATTACTTACAATATTTTTCTTGATGGCAATCCTGTTACAACCACATCTAACACCAACTATACCTATAGCGGGTTAACCCAAAATACCAGCTATTTATTAGAAGTTTCTGCAGAGGATGAAGCAGGTAATGAGTCTAATCGAGGTAGTTTATTTCCGACAACCGATTCCGCCCCTATTTGTAATGTTGTGTTCGATGAATATAACAACTGGGGAAGTGGTTTTCAGGTTCAGGTTGATATTGAAAATATTTCTCCAGATGCCATTGGTAGTTGGTCAGCTGTTTGGGGAAATTACGGCTTTACGTTCGTCAATAGCTGGGGAGATGTATCCTCTGTCAATCCCAATGGTAATTCCTTATTTATTGTCGGAAGTGGTTCAATCACCGCAGGCAGCACAGTAAGTTTTAATGTGCAAGGAAATGGTACTTTTGAGATACCCAACAACTTTACTTTAAACGGAACCCAATGCCAAATAGATGGTCAATCTGGTGGCGGTGGTGGTGATACAGACCCACCCACCGAACCTGTACTATCTTTAATTAATGCGACTGAAACGGATATTTCAGTGAGCTGGACAGCCTCAACCGATAATGTTACCAATCAGCAAGATATTATCTATATTGTCTATTTAGATAATAATTATGTTGCTAACACCCAAAACCTTACTTACACATTTAGTAACTTAGATTATGACACCCAATATATTATTGGGGTGGAAGCGGTAGATGAAGCTGCCAATACCTCTATTCGTAATAGCTTACCCGTTGCAACTGAGCCATTAAGTGGTCCTTACTGTAATTTCTCATTTTCAAGCAATAATGTGTGGAATACAGGCGCAACCGTTAATGTAAATATTTACAATATTTTAAATGCGATTAACGGATGGACAATTACTGCAACCATGCCCGCTGGGGTTTCTTTCGGTAGTGGCTGGGGCGGTAATTATGCTACAAACAACAATGTTTTTATCATTACCAACTTAAGCTGGAACGGTAACGTACAAGCTGGGGGTAGTATCACCAGCGTTGGATATAATATCAATTTTAATAATGGTGCATTCTCAAATATAGCTGAGATACAAGCTGGTAGCACCATTGAATTAAATGGTGAGATTTGCCTAGCAGAATAAAAGCTTAAGATCCACCAAGCTGAAAATAATAAGGTCTGGCAGACATCGGTATGCTACTCACCCCTCTTAAGGCAGTGTTATTTGGCGTGGTGACTTCTGCCCAAGCTAAGCCATTCCAGTGACCCGCTCCATTTTGACCCGCAATCCAACAATCAGTGCTTGAATTACAATAAACATCAAACAAATTACCTAATGCTGACAAAGCAGCGGGTTGAGAAGCCGTCCAAGCGCTACCATTATAAGATACCAAATAGCCACTGTCCCCCACTGCCCAGCAATCATTAGTAGCATTACAAAATATGCTATTTAGGCGTTGATTTATAGAAGGCGCGGTTAAGTCACGCGTTAAATTTACCCCATTCCAATGGTTAATATTTAATATCGTACCACCTGGACCAGGAGGATTATTGGCATCACCAACTGCCCAGCAATCATTGCTGGCTATACAATGAACTCCCCACAATTGTGTCTGCGCAACACCAATTAAATTTACTTCTGCAACTCTAGACCATATTGTCCCATTCCACACATTGACATTCGCATAGCCTGAACCACCTGTAGTATGCTGACCAACTGCCATACAAAAACCAGTATTTGCACAACTAACCGCTCTTAGAATTCTGTTATCTGGCACACTTGAATCAATTAAGGCAGGATTATGTTGCCAACCAGTACCAGCGAAATAAACCAATATGCTGCCATTTTGACCCACCGCAAAACACCCCGTACCAATAACACAAGAAATACCATATAAATCCTCATTAATAGCAGCAGCACTGGCATCTAAAAGTCCATTTCCTGTTGTTGCACGCACCCAAGAAACACCATTCCAATGATCAATATTAATATATCCATTTGCATTATTACCAACTGCCCAGGCATCTACATAAGACCAAAGACTTAAATCATTCAAATTTTGGCTTGGTACTGATCCATCATCATTAACAATGGCAATATCTACGCCATCCCATTGTCTAAAATTACCCCCATTGCCGACCAACCAAGCAACAGGCAATCGCACCTGAGCTGAAGCAATACTCATTACATCCTCATCAGGCATAGCAATTGTTGCGGTAGCAGTAATAACACACTGATTTTGGGCAACAGGCGTACCAATAATGTGACCAATTGCGCTGGAAGACTCGACACCTCGCATAGTCTGTAAAAATTCTGTCGCCGTCATACTACTGTAACGAACATATTCGCGATCGATCATTAGACTCCCGACATCGGCAAAACCTGTGGTATCTGTCACGGGAATAGTAGTAACTGTATTATCAATGGCAGCACTAAGTTGCGTTGCTGTGCGAAATAAAGTACCCGTAACGGCAATACTATCATTCCCTATGGTAATATTATTCAAGTTAAACCCTGCCACAGTCGCAGAAGCAATATTCTCACACAGCACCCCACCATTATCATCACCATGATATAACGCAGATAACCCAAGCTCTACACCAGCGTAAGCAAAGTCATTCGCAGAGGAAACGGCTGCCATGCGAGAACTACTGCGACTAGTGGTCGCGCTTAAACTAGCAATTTCTGCTGCCGCAAAACCAATCACCAGTAATAATACAATGGCGCCTATCAGTAATGCACCACGCTGTTTTTTCATAGCGAATTCCTTAAATAAACCACCTGAGAAAACGTTTCGCTATGTCCTTGATTCGTTAAGGTAAAGACTACCCCAATAAAATGCACATCCGTTACCGTCGAGGTTAACTGCCCATCCTGATCGTAGTAAGTAAAAGTTGGCGCATTCTCTAAGTAGGCCGATAACAGCGCATCTTCCCCATCAATGTCTTCGTATAAAAAACCACTGTCAGCATAAAAAGCGACTTCATCACCTGAAACGGTTGTGAAAACAATTTGATCAGATGTGCCACTGCTAATCGCTACACCAATATCACTATTTAAATTAGAGCGAATATTCGCCATTTTTTCCGTCATTTCTGCTAATGCCAATTCACCCGCACCGCTTAATTCCAGCAATTGACCAGCCGTTGTACTTGCCTGAGTTCCAGTCATCAAAATAGTCCCCAATCCTGCAGAAAGGATACCCACAATGACAATCACGACCAATAGCTCTATTAGTGTAAAACCTTGTTGTTTCATAATAAGGCTACCACCGTCACTAACGTTGCATATCCAGCACCCGTCACTGCTACCGTCACTGTAAAGTCAGTCGCACTCAATGGTGTATAAGTCGTATCAACTGTAAAATCAGCAGGAACGCTACAGATTGGTGGGGGCGATACATCTGAACAGTTATCTGGTAAGGCATAAATATCACTGCGCCCAACCACGTATTCCATGCGGGTATTGGCTATCTCCATTGCTCTTCTGGCATTAACCTCGTCAGGATAAGCTGTTAATGCCACATTTAACCCTAACAGAATTCCAGCAGCAGCAATTGAGACAATTATCATAAAAACAACTAACTCAATCAGCGTGTATCCATTATTTTGATAACCTAATAAATTAGTTTTCATAAACATTCATTCAAATCTAGCCAATATGTTTAAGTATAGAAAATCTTCTAACGATACGCCCCGTCATATTCAAAAACAATCCATTCTGGTTCTACTCAGAACAAAATATCTATATGACCGCAAAAAGTATCTGTTATAAATTTAAGCAAATTTCTTCTATTTCGATATTGGCTTATCAGAAAAATTTGCAAAAACCGTAAATTATACGCCTCACTTTCCAATGAATTTGGGTGGTTTGCGTGCAAGAAACGCACTAACACCCATGGCAAAATCTTCGGTTTGGGCACAATGGATGAATGCCTCTTTCTCTTTGTTTAATTGGTCTGCTAAATTGCTTTCGATACTGGTATTAACTAAGTGTTTAATATTTTTTATAGCAATACTTGCTGAAGCACATAGCGTTTTTGAGAGCTTTTGCACCAATGGCTCTACTTCTTCAGCTTCAACCACATAATTCAAAATACCTAAAGATAAGGCTTCATCAGCGTCAAAACGATCACATAACATCAACAACTCTTTTGCTTTTTTCAGCCCTAATACCCTGGGTAACACAAATGAGGCGCCACCATCTGGGCTTAAACCAATACCTGCGTATGCCGTTGTAAAAATACTTCCTTTTCCTGCAATAGCAAAATCACTTGCCAACACCAAACTCAATCCAAAGCCTGCTGCTACTCCTTTCACTAAACTAATCACAGGTTTGTCAATCTGCTGTATTAATGTGATGATATTTTGCGCGCTTCCAACAATTTGCTCCATGGTAACTTTGTCTTTTATCGAGCCATCTTCAACTTTTGACTTAAAATAGGCAATGTCACCACCTGCCATAAAGTTATCGCCGGCGCCTTGCAAGATAACGACTTTTATGTCTTTATCTTTCTGTGCATTCTCGAAAGCGTGATTGAGTTCAGCAATCATTTTAGAGCATAAAACATTCATTGTTTGTGGGCGATTCATGGTAATGGTAAAAATACCATTTTCTTTATTTGTTAATATCACTGCTTCCATAAATCACTCCTATAATTTTAATAAATCTTGATAACTAAAACTTTCACTAATGGTTGATGGTAATGGGCAAAGCATTCTTTCAACATATCTGGCAATGACATCTACTTCTATATTCACCACTTGATGTGGTCGATAATATTGCATAATCGTCTTACCCCAAGTATGAGGAATAATATTTACCCCAAAGGAATTAGACGACACTTCATTCACGGTTAAACTAACACCATCAATGCAAACAGAACCTTTTTCTGCGATAAATTTTGCGTATTTTTGATCATTTAGCTGATACACAAGCCGCCTGGATCGTCCATCATCAATACAATTTTGTAATTTAGCAGTACAATCAACATGGCCTGATACAATATGTCCACCCAAACGATCAGAGATTTTCATTGCTCTTTCCACATTAACATAAGTATTTAAATTAATACCTCGCAATGAGGATTTGTTGAGTGTTTCAGTAGAAACATCAAAAGATAGCACATTATTCTGTATCGCTGTAACTGTTAGACAAACACCGTTTATGGCAATACTATCACCAAGCTTAACATCATCTAAAATTACCGTATCCACCTGAAGCGATAAAGTAATATCGCTATTCAAACTTTGAACAGACCTAATCTTACCAATGTCTTCAATTAAGCCTGTGAACATAATAACCTCTTATTATTGATTTGCTTGTGGATCATAAAATTGTTGTTTATTCTGCTCAGCCTGCATGTTTTCAGCTTCATCTTGATTCGACTCAGCTTGCATTAAGTCAGGACGCGGCATAATATTTTTTGTTGCATCCGATGCCTGTATTTGAGCATTTTGCTGAGACTGATATCCATTGGAACTACCAGACTGATTAGCCGTATTTTTCAAAGCTTGCGCGCCCGCTGCATTAGACTGTTGAGATTGTTTGTCTTTACCTATTTCG
>CAJXRW010000041.1 GCA_913060525.1 uncultured Gammaproteobacteria bacterium | reverse complement strand
ATCGAAATAAGTAACCTGATTATGAAAATATAATCCTTAGCCCGAACTCACGTTAATTTAGTTAGGTTTATCCCTGATTTAAGTATTGTTTCTCACCATATCTTTGCGCAATATCAATCTCTTGATTCACTGTATTTTCAGACCACTGTACCGCAAACAAATTAATAAATTCCATCATATAAGCGCTTAGATGAGCATCTTTATTAAAGCCGATCCACGTTGTTGCACTTGGAAAAAGTGAACTGGCCGGACGCATCACTAAATCACTATCATCTTCCGGTGAATAGGCAATATCCGCAATAATACCCACGCCTAAGCCTTTACGCACATAAGCTTTAATGACATCAGCATCTCGTGCTGTAAAAGCAATTCTTGCTTTCAAACCTTTATCTTCAAAGGCTTTTAAAAAGGTAGAACTCCCTGTCAAGCTAAATACATAAGTAATAAGCGGGAAAATTGATAAGTCTTTTAAGGTAATGTTTCTCTTCTCAGCTAAAGGATGACTTTTGGGTAACAAAATCACTCGATCCCACTGATAACAAGGTAAATGAACAATATCGTGGAAATATTCATAGCCACCTGTGGCAATGGCAAAATCTGCATCGCCTTGCTCAATAATGGTAGCGATCTGTTCTGTTGTACCTTGATGCAAATCAACCGTGACATCTGGATATTTTTGATGGAAAGCGGCTAATACATCAGGTAACACATAACGTGCCTGAGTATGCGTTGTGGCAATAGAAAGTGTTCCTGTAGAATCATTGCGCATTTCTTGTGATAAGTTTTTAATATTGTCAACTTCACGCATAATGATTTCAGCGCGCTTAATCACTTCTTTACCTGCTGGTGTAATGGATTCTAAATTTTTCCCATTACGCGTAAATAGTCTTAAGCCTAGTTCTTCTTCCAAGGTTTTTAATTGTTTACTCACCCCAGGTTGAGAGGTAAATAATTTTTCAGCTGCGGCGGTAATGTTTAAATCATTATTGGCAATAGCTAATAAAAATCTAAGCTGTTGTAATTTCATAAGCTTTCCAAAATTAAAGTCATTTAAACAAAAACGCCACCTGCGTCTCTCAACGTGGTGGCGCTTGAATATTTTATGAACGCACAGTCAAACGAAACCACCACAATTTATGTTTCGCATATAAAAGCACATCAGCATATTCTTTTTTAGCATTTGGCTAATGTTCAAATTTTGATTATTTTCTAACTATATCACTATATCTCATCTTGTCAAGAAAGGAGCAAAACAACGCCATTGGAATCGCATCTCAATTTTAATATTCACTATCAAATAATAGGTTTGTGCTCCAAAGTTTATGTGTTTGGAATAAATGACACACCTCTAGTTTTAATTGACTGTTACAGCATCTAATGGCCTGGATTGCCAGGCAGTGACCTCATACTTTACTGATTAAACCAGAACTAACCATTATTTATCTCTTTTTTGAAGCTTACCTTGATACTCACTTACTGCACTAATTTCATTAATAATTAATGTGTTATGTAGGTTAATATTAATTTACACGCAAGGGAATCTGAAACATAATAGACCAGCCTGAATGGCTGATTATATTATAATCAAATGAAAGGCTATCTTATTCTTTCTTATCGTTTTTAATGACTTCGATTGAACCGTGATCATCACAGTGATCGCCGTGAGGATGATGTAAACGACCATCCACAATATAATCTGTGTGATCTCCATGTGGAACTGCTTCGTGCCCACAATCAGGACCGTGCTTGTGTTCTTTGCAATCATTAGAAATTGGTTTACATTCATCTGGATTTTTACTAGATACTTCTATGCTATGCTCATCATAATGTTCACCATGCGCATGATGTAAGTGACCATCATGCAGATAATCAACATGATTACCATGCTTAATTTTTGTATGTCCACATCCATCTTGATGTTTGTGATCATGATGACCTTTATGCTTTTTACAGTCTCCCATTGATATTCCTCCATTTATTTTTACTAAAATGTTTAAAGTAACATTTCTAATATAATGTTACTAAGTGCACGAAAGTTTAACAAATTTTTAAAGATAAAGATAACTTTATGTCTCATTCCCCTCTGTACACAAAAGAAAATATGGGGAAATTTGAGATAAAGCCTATGTTTTACCTGATTACCCACAAAGCACAGCTACGTTTGAGTTGATATACTTATAGGTGTGAATATAGGTAATATAAGGGGTTGAGAAATGTGTAAGAACAAAATTCAATTTCAGCAAGGTTACAGCTTATCAGAACTATTTGAACATTATGGTACACCAGGGCAATGTGAACAGGCGTTATTTAACCTGAAATGACCCGAAGGTTTTGTGTGTCCTGTTTGTGAATCAAAGAGTTACTGCAGCCTTAAGAGTCGTAAGGTATACCAGTGCAATCATTGTCATCATCAAACATCATTAACAAGTGGAACAATCTTTGAATCAACGAAGTTGCCATTAAACATCTGGTTTATGGCAATTCACTTGCTCACCCAAAGTAAAACCAGCGTATCTGCTTTAGAACTTCAGCGACAATTAGGCGTCAGCTATAACACAGCTTGGTCAATTAAACACAAAATTATGCAAGTAATGAAAGAGCGTGATGATACAACCAAGCTATCAGGTCTGATTCAAACCGATGATGTTTATTGGGGTGGTGAATATCGTGGGGGCAAACGGGGTCGTGGTTCTGAAAATAAGACTGCATTTGTTGCAGCAGTTTGTACCAATGAAGAAGGTCATCCATTGTATATGAATTTAAGTGTTGTCAAACGGTTTAGTAGCAATGAAATTAAGCATTGGTCTAGGAAACATTTAGCCCCAGGAAGCTGTGTCGTATCAGATGGGTTGGCCTGTTTTAATGCAGTTAAGGAAGCTGGCTGTAGTCACACAAAATTAGTGACTGGCGGTGGACCAGACTGTGTTGAGATTGAAGAATTTAAATGGGTAAATACAATGATATCGAATGTTAAAACGGCATTGAGTGGCACTTGCCATGCTGTTCGTGCAAAACACTTACCCAGATATCTGGCAGAGTTTTGTTATAGGTTCAACAGACGCTTCAACTTAAGGGATATGTTGAAGCGGTTTGTCTATGTTGCAGCCAGAACACCTGCTATGCCGAAAAGGCTACTGACAATGGCTGAGCTTTGTAGGTAATTAGGATGTTTTAAGTATTTGCGAAGTATACAAAGCTATAAGTTATTCAAGTTTTATTTTTATGTTTACATGTTTCCATGTCTAGAAGACTTATTAGCAGCCCTAATAAACAGCAGGTTTTGGATCAAAAAATATCAAAAATTCTGCCTACAAATGATTATTTAGCTCTCCTCTTAGGGAAAATTTAGAATTTTAACTAAATAAAATATAAAGAAAAATATTAAAGCTGAGGTTTACGCGTAAGAAACGTTCTCTGCTTGTTGACCTTTTTTACCGTCTACGATATCAAATTCAACTACATCACCTTCATTAAGTGACTTCATAGAACTTAATGCTGATACGTGTACAAACACGTCTCTGTTACCATTTTCTGGTGTGATAAATCCGAAACCTTTTAATTCATTAAAGAATTTTACTGTGCCTTTTGACATATTTATTTTACTCTCTTAATTAATTGATAAATTTACAAATGAGGTTTTAGAGAAACTTAATTTCGATAAAAGCTTAAATGTAGGGCTAGTATACTTAAATTTTTACAATAAGATACTTTTTTTTAAAATAAACCAAAATTTCCTCAATTTTGTGGAAAATGAATCAGGTGAGCCAGAAGCACAAATTTAATCTCTAAACCAACGTCAGTTCGACAAAATTATTGAGGTAGTATTCAATGGTCTGAAATTATTATTTGGTGACAGAGGTTATGTTTCAAAATCTAAAACTGAAACGCTGACTAAACGAGGACTAAAGTTAATCACCACACTTAAAAAGAATATGAAGAAAATACTCAGAACCAGGCAAGAAAAACAATTGCTGCGCCATAGAGGCATCATTGAAACGATGTTTGATTATTTGAAGAATAGCTTAATGCCATGTATACCAGGCATCGTTCACCTGTGAATGCTTGTACACATTTAATTGCTTGTTTAGCTTGCTAGGTTATTGACTCTATTGCAATTATTGGACAGAAAAAATTGAATGCTTTGTAAATATTAACTCCGAACTCGGATTAATATAGTAAAAGGCAAAATGACCTTACCAAAGTCAGAACGTTTATAGTCCCTGCGCAATAAATCAGCGATTGACCAGATAAGAGAAGAAAGGTTTTTTGTGTTCATCATGAAATAACTAATCGCTATTATGTAAATTAACCTTAGCTATTAGCCCAGTATATTTCAACTAAGTTGACCGATACATTTTATATTAGAATATAATAGATCAACCAGTTAAGTTAAATAGCCAAAATTTATTGATATAAAAATACCACATCACCTGTGTAAGCAGGCTTACGCTGATCTTTAATTTCCAGCGTCACACCTAAGGTCAATTTAAGCGTACCGCGAAGATCCTTAGCTTCATTCACCGTTACTCTTAATCTAACCGATGAGTCAACAACCACTGCTTGATTAAATCTGATCTTTTCAATCGCATAATTAATGGTCATGTTGGTTTCATATTCATATAGCTGGTCAAGCAATGTTGGGATTAATGAAACGGTTAGATAACCGTGCGCAATCGTCGCTTTAAAAGGAGATTCCGTTTTTGCTTTAACTGGATCAGTATGAATCCATTGTGTGTCCCCAGTCGCATGTGCAAATTCGTTAATCATATCCTGACTGATATGCAGATACTCGGAGACGCCTAACTCTTCTCCCACCATATCTTTCCACTCTTGTGCACTCGAAATGACTTTTTTCATTTTTATAATTAATTGATTATCCTAAGTTAAATAATATCAAAAAAATAATTTATTTGTAGTAATTCGAGCAATATGTTCGAAACAGATTGGATTAAACCCTATCAAAGATTCACGCCAACTGTATGAAAATTACACTTTTGTGTATTCCAAATGACATTTATGCCAACGATTCATAATGCCTTCTGCTTCTTTTGGAAAGCTTTTAGCAAGCTTTTCAGCTACCTGCTTAACTTCATCAATAATGTATTGATCACGCACTAAATTCGCAACCCGAAAAGAAATATCACCTGTTTGATTTTTGCCCAGAAAATCACCTGGGCCTCTTAACTCCAAATCCTTTTCAGCTAGTGTAAAGCCGTCTGAATATTCCCTGATAATTTCAAGACGCCTTTTACTTTCCTGTGAAAGCGGGTGGTGATACATTAATAAACAGCTACTTTGGATATCACCTCTGCCAACACGACCTCTAAGCTGATGAAGCTGTGATAAGCCGAGTCTTTCTGCATTTTCAATAATCATGATAGAAGCATTTGGCACATCTACGCCCACTTCAATCACAGTCGTGGCAACCAATAATTGTATCTCGTTTGTCTTGAATGCAGTCATGATTTCTTGTTTTTGAATACCTGACATTTTGCCATGTATCATGCCAATACGAATACCAGAAAGCTGTTGCGACAAAAGCTGAAAGCGTGTCTCAACAGACATTAAATGGTCAATATTCTCAGCCTCAGAATCCTCAACCAATGGACAAACCCAATAAGCTTGATGACGGTTTTGACAATGTTGATATAGACGCTGAATGACTTCGTGTTCTCTTTGATTTGACACAATGACGGTCTTAATCTCTTTGCGGCCAGGTGGTAACCCCTTTATCGTTGAGACATTTAAATCGCCATATATTGTCATCGCCAATGTTCTTGGGATAGGTGTTGCCGTCAAAATTAATTGATGCGGGCTAACTGAACTGAACTGCCCTTTTCTTAACAAATCTAACCTCTGCTCTACGCCAAAACGATGCTGTTCATCAATAATAATCAAAGCTGCCTGATGAAATTGTACCTGTTTTTGAAACAAGGCATGGGTACCAATTATCATGGATGCCTGACCAGAAGCTATCGCCAACAGATTTTGCTTTTTTTCAGCGGCGGTTTGTTTACTTAGCAATAGCGCGACGTTCAAGTTTAATTGATCAAACCATTGGCTAAACTGCTGATAATGCTGGGTTGCTAATATCTCAGTTGGTGCCATTAATATAACTTGATATCCGTTTTCAATCACTGGCAATGCTGCTAGTGCCGCAATAACCGTTTTACCTGAACCAACATCACCTTGAACAAGCCTTGATACATACTGACCTGAAAACATATCTTTAAAGATTTCATCAGTAACTTGTTGTTGGGATTGTGTTAATTTAAATTCTAATTTTGATAAAAATACTTTTACTAATTTTTGACAAACTTGAATTGGATAGATTGCTTGTGTCATATATTGCTGTTTAACTTGTTGAGCAGAAAGACAATGAGCAAGTAGCTCTTCAAAAATGATAGACCGATGCGCAACGGTTTGACCATGTATTAAGTCATTTATATTCGCGGCTTTAGGTGGATGATGTAGATAATGAATCGCCTCAGAAATACTAATTTGACCTAAACTAGCTTGAATCGCTTTTGGAATATAGTCTTCAATATTCAGTTGATTAATAGTTTGTATAGCCTGGCTAATATATTTGCTTGTTCTAGTCGATGACACCTCTCCAATGGCAGGATAAATAGGCGTGTACGTTTTTGCTAATAGCAGCTCACTTTTAACAATTTTCCACTCAGGATGAATCATTTCTTTTACATAACCATTCAGGCGCACCTGCCCATATAGCAATATGTTTAACCCCTCCGAAAGCAGACGAATTTGATTTGGGTAAAAATTAAATAACTTAAAAGCTAATGACTCATCACCATCATTAATTTCACACACCAATACTTTCCGTTTATTAAAATACTGAACGCGTGTTGACTGGATAACCCCTTTTACTTGAGCTACTTGACCAGGAGTTAACGAACCAATTGAAACTATTTTTGTTCTATCTTGATATGACTTTGGAAAAATTAATAATAGATCTTCAACGCTATGGATATTCGCTTGGCTTAGGGTTTCTTCAATTTTTTTGCCAATACCCGACAATTCAGATAAGCGCATGCCATCAATGTAATAATTGGTTGATTAGATTTCCCGCTTTTTCATTCACAACATTTTTTAGCGTCTCTTGAATCACAGGTTGTAATTGGCTTTCTACTTTATTCTGGTTAATTAAAAAATTCATATTCCGAATTGGACCAGATAAAACAATAGGCACATAAACCTTTTGGTATGCTTTTAAGTCCCCATCTGTTTGATTATATACATAGACTTTAATAGCGTAATTGACTTGATCATTCAACAGATTAAGCTGACCTGCACCATCAAAATAGAATTCATTGCCGTGCCAATTAAAATCTTTGGTGTAAAGCGTATTTTCATTAAGCGTATTTAGCATGTATAAATCATAAAGGCGAGTTTCTTTGCCATTGTCACTATCAATTTTATTACCTAATGAATTTAGGGCCGCTACTTCTTGCCTTACTTTTTCAAAACTCTCACCTATATGGCTGGTATGGACAACTGATTCTAAAAAGTCCTGGAATTTTTTAGCTGATATATTTAAATCGACCCCTTTTAAAATCGCCAACTTTGAAGTGATTGTCGTATCACCCATCAGCAATGTATCTTTTTCAAGATCTCCAACAGCATTAATCTGCTTAAAAAATATTTCGGCACCATTTAAATTAACATAATCACTAAGGTGCAAGTGATTTATGTTTAAATCAAATTTTGATTTATAGGGACTATCACTAAGTATTTCATAATTCCCAGATATTTTGGAGCGCCCAACTTGGCCAGATATATTTTCTAACTTAAGTGATTTATTACCCGTATTCTTGCCCGAAACATCCATACTAAGATTCTGAACATCCCAAACCAAACTAGGGTCAGCCGTAATACTTGTAGGCAAGGTAATACCAAATCGTTCAAATATCGCTGCTTCTTGTGCATTATCTACCAATACATGCATAGAAAACTGGGCTGAAGCTGTATCAACTATTATATTATGCAAATAGGCATTCAATAAATTCTGCACATATAGATTCAGGTTTGATTTTAATTGATCTTTTTTTGTATCATACTCGTAACTGCCAGACAAATTGATATTATAACTACCATAGTCCCTTGAAAGTACGTTAAATTGCTGAGTCACACCGCTCAACATAACAACTTTATCAATGATATTAAATGTTCCACCACCAGCTGAACTTGCATTTTTAATATATTTTGTGGAAAAACTAATATCTGTTTTATATTCAATAGGTAATTCGTTACTATCAAAATAAAAATTAAAATAATTAACCACGCCATATTTATGCGAAACGGGACTTTGATAATCAATTTTTACATTCTCAAATTGAATTGAATTTAATGAGAATGTCATTTTCCTATTCTTGGGAATATCACCAATATCATTTCCTTTTTCAGGCTGAGATGCTGCATCATTAACAGTTTCTGATTGACCAATATCAGCCTGTTCAATCTGTTTGCGAATATTCCAGTTATTTTCACCTTTATCATTTTGGCGTAAATTTACCATTACGTCTTTAAACTTAATCGAGTCTATAACTGGCTTACCATATAAAAATGAAAACATGGTAATATTCGCAGTTAACTCCTTGAATGAAATAAATTTTTCGTCTTGAGAAAAGTTACCAGGGTTTGTCACAGAAACTGAATCAACAATTAATTTTGAGGTAGGAAATAATCGCAAGGTAATATCACCATCAATGATTAACTCTCTACCCATGTTCTTTTTAACCAATGCCTGTAATTGTGCTTTATAACCGTTCGTGTTCAAAAAATATGGCAAAATAATTGCCGTTGCTATAATCAATGCGATGATGCAAATAATCGTTATCACAACCCATTTGAAAATTTTCATTATGATGTCCCTTGAGTAAAATCCTGTTTCTAATTATGTTAGATTGGCAGGATAGTTATATTCTCACTTATATAAAATAGAACTGAATCTCTATTGAAGCAATAGAAGCTCAATTTTTAAGGATGAAAATGAGAAAGTGTATCGCAATCGTTTTTGCCATGTTTTTTCTAGCTGCCTGTGGGCAGATGGGTTCACTTTATTTACCTAAAGGAGAACACCAAGTGCCACAAACTAACGAATCAGGCACTGATTCTAGCCAAGAAGCCAATATGCCAGCAACGGAAACATAAGACACTTTATTAATGAAGAAAATATTTTTATTTACCTGTTTGTTCCTTTTTGTGGCCTATTCTGCAGGAGCTCAAAGTACAGAAAATACCATAACTGACGCCACTGAATCATCCGATAAATCAGAAACTGATAGTGCGAGCAACGAAAGTGGTAAAATAATGTTTATCCAAGTACCAATCGCGTCGAATGAACCAGTCATATTAGTCACTGGAGATGGACAAAGTCAAAAATTTATTAATGACGATGAAAAAATAGAAACGGCTGAACAGGCACGCACTCTGGCTGAAAAGTATCAAAAATTGGCTGATAGTTTCAAAAAACTTGCTGAACAAAAACAGAAAGAAAAAGAAGAAAAAATTAAACAAATAGCATTAGAAAAAGCAAAAGCCCAGAAAGCAAAAGAAGAACAAGTTGAAGATATTGATGAGGCTATAGACTTAGCAGGTGATCCAGTTGTTAAACAATTTATTAAAGAAGAGTCAGGCACACCCTTTGATGGCTCTAACTTCTCATTTGGTGGTTCAAATACAACCGGCAACACAGAAACCACCAATATTACCCTTGGTGGTTTATTAAATGTCATTCCCAAAGGGTATAATGGGCAATGGGAAAATAATGTTAAAACAAATTATAGTTATCAAACGGGCGGTGACAGAGGTTCATCAAAACAAGGTCAAACCCAGGTTAATCGCTTCTATATTTCGCAAACAACCAATTATTTTTTCACCCCAAAAAAACGTAATGGTTTTACTTGGAATATAAATTATCTAAATGATAAATTTAACGGGTTTTACTACACCGTTAATGAGAGTGTGGGTTATTTAAGACGTATATTAGAAACTGATACCATGACGCTTGATGCTAGTTTATCGCCTGGTTTACAACAGTTTAGAGAACGAAAAAGTAATGATTTCCAAAACCTGCCCAGTTTATCGCTAAATGTTAACTATGCCTGGAATCTAACTGATGACACTGTCTTCACACAAAAATTTGCCAGTACAACCAGTAGCAACACCACCCTTTCTACTTCTAACTCAACTATTGCAACCAAGTTGTGGAATAATTTTCAGCTCAACACATCTTTCTTAGCCTCCTTCACCTCCAAACCACAGCCAAATAAAACAAAAACAAACACAACTACACAAGTTACCATACAATATAACTTCTAATCCCCTTTCAAGCGCATAGAAAGCGTGCTGATCGTTATGTGTTTCACTCCTGTTTTTTTCAATGTCATAGCAAGCTCGTTTAATGAATAACCTGTCGTGATAACATCATCAATAATCAACACAGAATCATATATACTAGAATTTTTTACCTTAAATGCATTCTTAATATTTTCTTTGCGTTCAGAAAGAGAAAGTTTGTTTTGATACTGTGTGTTCTTAATCCGTTTAACACAATCCATATCAATGGGAATACCACTGCTTTGGCTAATATATTTTGCAAAATATAGCGACTGATTAAACCCTCTTCTAAAATTTCGCTTTCGATGAATCGGCATGGATATAATTGCATCATATTTATTCTGTAACAGATATGGCTTTAGTTGCACATAAAATAAATACCGTAGTATTTTTCCAGCAACAAAGTTATGGTTAAATTTAAAGGCTCTGATTAGTAATTGCATACTATTTTTGTATTCATAAAATGTATACGTTTTATCCCAGAGTGGTTGATTTACAGAAATATTGTTTGCGATACCACTACTGCTGTCCCTTACTAAAGGCAAACTCGACTGGCAATGATGACATAATGCAATCTCATTGGCGCAAATTTGGTTACACAAGAAACAACTATTTGACATGAAGCTTTGCTTTAATAAATAACAAAATTTCCTTACAATACCCACAGCATCCCTGAAATTATACATAATGTTTGATTATACGTTATACAAACAAAAAGTTCTAAATGATCGGAACTTTAACACCTGTCTCTTATACACATCTCCGAGCCCACGAGACAGGCAGAAATCTCG
>CAJXRW010000040.1 GCA_913060525.1 uncultured Gammaproteobacteria bacterium | reverse complement strand
AGATTTCTGCCTGTCTCGTGGGCTCGGAGATGTGTATAAGAGACAGATATAAATGAATCAAGATAGGAATAATGATAAGTATGGCATAAAAGTTCCAGGCAACGGTTAGAAAAGCACCAATTGTTAAACCTAAAACAAAGCTGGTAATAGTTGTGCTCATTAGCACCAAATCGAAATAACGTTTCTCACCAATCATATGCGCGAGGTTTAATAGATTCATGGTATAGGCAACTAAATTTATTTTGGTTGAGTGAAAGCGATAAAATATATTATTCATAATCACGCTCATAATGGTGGCAATATTGGCAACAATTAAAAATCCAAAACTGTTTTCCTGTAAATGATGACTGGTAACAGCAATGGTTCCAGCTACACAATAAATAATGACAAATAACAAAGAGAGTATAATGCGAAACTTAACACTTTTCTTGCTCAATAAATTATGGACAATAATCCCAGAAATAACAAAATTGATCAGCAGCGTTACTCTGACCAGATCCGTAAATTGTGGGTTGGTGGCAACATCTGCAATAAAATAAATAATGTTACCTGTCATTAATACCACAAAGACTTTATAAAGCATAATAACGGAAATGGCATCGTTCACGCCGTTAATGAAAGCTAATTGATAATAGTTAATTAAGTCTCGTTTATTCATGGATGTTCCTCAATTAATTTAAGATATGATCACTATATCCAAGTGAATAAATTATGCATTTAATTGTAGTGAAAGGTGGGGTTATTACACCTTTTCATTTTACTTTGCTTATGAATAAAAAAATAACTCACCACTTCGATGATATTTTTTATGGTTGGTAAGTTTCGTAAGTGGCTCAGATGTCCCAGAAAAATGCTTGTAACATCTCAGGCAAACGATGGATCAAAATGTTATCCTCCATCAAGGTAATCTTTTTATTTGGATAAGGACAAAATCAATGAATAACCATACATCACCTTTGGGTATTTTCGAACGCTATCTCTCCCTTTGGGTTGGCTTGTGTATTGCAGCTGGGGTGGGACTTGGTTTGGCTATGCCTGAAGCGTTTCAGGTTATTGCTTCCCTTGAGTATGCCAGCGTTAATCTAGTTGTAGCGATCTTTATTTGGGTGATGATTTACCCAATGATGGTGAATGTTGATTTCGCCAGTCTCAAGGATGTCGGCAAAAAACCCAAAGGTCTGTGTATTACACTGGTGGTCAACTGGTTAATTAAGCCCTTTACCATGGCCGCGATCGGTATTTTGTTTTTTGAATACATCTTTACTGGACTGGTAAGCCCGCAAGATGCCAAGGAATATATTGCAGGGATGATCCTGCTTGGTGTTGCACCCTGTACCGCCATGGTTTTTGTGTGGAGTCAGCTTGTGCGTGGAGATGCTAATTACACGCTAGTACAGGTTTCTATTAACGATATTATTATGATTTTTGCCTTTGCCCCGCTGGTGGCATTACTACTTGGTGTGACAGATATTTTTGTGCCGTGGGAAACGCTGTTACTCTCTGTTATTCTTTATGTGCTAATTCCACTGGGCGCAGGCTATATCACTCGCAAAAAATTAGACAGCTCTGGCAATCATGAATGCATCACCAAATTTACAGGACAGATCAAGCCATTTTCAATTATGGGCTTACTGGCTACGGTTGTTTTACTATTCGGCTTTCAAGCAGGAACAATTATTGATAAACCGCTGGTGATTGTCTTGATCGCTGTGCCGCTGCTTATTCAGAGTTATGGCATATTTGCCATTGCTTATGGCTGGAGCTACCTCTGGCGGGTGCCGTTTAGCATTGCCGCACCTGCGGCTCTGATTGGCACATCCAATTTCTTTGAGTTGGCTGTTGCGGTCGCCATTAGTCTGTTCGGACTTAATTCTGGTGCAGCCCTAGCCACAGTAGTGGGTGTGCTAGTCGAGGTACCAGTCATGCTTTCTTTGGTAGCACTTGCAAACAAAACAAAGAAGTATTTCGTTAACAAAACATAGTTGGGATAAGCTCAAGCCAAAAATAATGCACTGACCATCCTAGTCCTTGTCATGAATGATATGTTTTATATTTAATATTCAGAAGTCTTCTTACCAATAAGCAGGAGTCTATACACATGAAATTTTTAAACAGCTTATCAGGTGGAAAAGTGGTGTTATCACACCTTTCAATTTTTAGAAAGATGCAGTAATAATTTGTGCAATATTTTCAAACTGGTTTTTACTATGTATTTGAAATTTTTGCTTAAGGTTTTGAGTAATCTTCTCAATATATCGATGAGATTTATCAAGTTGCAATGCAATCTCTTTTGCTGTACAGCCAGTGGTTAAAATTTTAAGATACTCAAGTTCAATCTCCGTCAGATTAAACATTTTTTTGATCTCTTCTGTTTTATCACCAGGACTTTTTTTATTACTACATTGCAGCATAACTTCAGCACTTCTTATATCTTCTTCGCTAATAACCAGTTGCGTATTAAAGCGAATTAAACTGAGTAATAATTTGGATGCAGCAAACATAGCTGTCCCTAATTTATGCTTTTCAGTTTCACTCAAGCTATAATATTTTTCGCGGTTCATATTATACATAAACGTATGTTTACAACCCAATACATTAAATTCAGAAAGCAATGTGATGCGTTGTTTGATCTTTGTAGTATATTCTTGCACCAGCGGAATATTCAGCTTTGCTGCATAATCGATCACGCTTTGATCACGTACATAATCAGGGTTAAAAATAATATCATAACGCCAAATTCCTAAACGATAATATGCCAGCAGTTCTTCATTACTCGCAGTAGTAACCAATTCTAAATGTAAATCTTTGTGTAATTTAGCGAATGAAAATGTCTCAACCCTGTGCAATTGTACAAGTTTGCTCACCATTTCCAGGGCATATTGATTTGCGTTTGAGTCAGCAAGAATAACTTCCATATCTCTGGGAGTCGGCGCCATAAATGTTGCCACATTATATTTATTCATAAATAAACTGACGAAATAATGAAAAGCTTAGACAAGCCAAAGGAATAATACAATTATTAGTACAATATGACTAATTTATAGCTCCGTCTCTAATCTATTTAATGCTTTTCTTTTTTTCTATTCAGTCATCATCCACAGCATTTTTATATTTTTCTCATTTCCACATAATTATCGGTAATCGCATCCCTGCTTCTTGCCTTATTATGCTCCATCAATCCACTTTCCCACACCAAGAGCTTCCACAATAAACTCAACTGATAAAGCTGCCAACATCATCCCCATTATTCGTGTTAGAAGAGATGCCCCACCTGCACCAATTAGCCTAATAATTCCCCCAGAAAAAAGAAATAAAATTAAAGTAACAATTAAAACAACTAACATTGTAGCTGTTGTAATAATTTGTTCTTCAATTGAGTACACATGATTATCAGTAAGTAAAATTACTGCCAATATTGCCCCTGGCGAGGCGGTGGAAGGAATTGCCAATGGAAATACTGATATATCATGCTGAGGGTCAGAAATCGCTTCTGATGAGTTATGAGAAAAAATCATCTGTAAACCAAATAGAAAAAGAATTATTCCTCCAGCTATCTGAAAAGAAAGAAGGCTAATTCCCATTGTTCTAAGCAATATCTGACCAATAACAATTGCACCACTCAAAATTAACGCTGCATATATAATGGTCTTATATGCAACTTTCTTACGATCTGTAGTTGTAAGCTTTGCAGTTAAACTAACAAACAGCGCCATTGATCCTATAGGATCTACAGTAGCCCAAATAATTAAAAATTCATGCAAGATTTTATCTATCATTTGTACCACCTTATATTTTTGTCATAACAATTAGCATAATATCTAGTTATCTCATAGGTCGTATATAAAACTGCAGAACATACCAAGCTACCTGTACAATTATTATCAGCACTTAATATTCATCCATATAATCCAAACTATTTGAAAATAGTCTAAATTTTTGTATATCCATACAGCATTATTGCGTACTTCTTAAAATTAAACTTACCTTTATATTGCTATATTATACTTAACAAACATAGATTTCTTTAACATCCTGATCTATTTTTTATTAATTATGGATGTTGATATTTGAAACTTATATGCCCAAAAAACTAAATGTACTTTTTTCATCTTCCGAAGCTTTACCGTTTGTAAAAACGGGTGGTCTTGCCGATGTTGCAGGTAGTCTGCCAAATGCATTGAGCAAACTCGGTGCAGATGTCTCTTTAATTTTACCTGCCTATCGAGTCGTTTTAGAAAAAGTGACAAAAGCTAAATTGATAACAACTTTTTCCATATCAGGTTTTCGTAAGCGCTATGAAGTTAAATTGCTTGAAGCACCAATAAAAAACTCAAAAGTAAAAGCTTGGCTAGTGGATATCCCTGAACTATTTGATCGACCAGATGGTATTTATTTAGCAGCTGATGGAAAAGACTGGTGGGATAATGGCGAGCGATTCTCTATATTTTCTAAAGCAGTTGTAGAAATTTCCATGAACCGTGTTAAGTTAAAATGGAAAGCTGACGTTGTACATAATAACGACTGGCAAACAGGATTGATCTCTGCCCTACTTACACTTGAAGAAAAGAAACCAAGAACGGTTTTTACCATTCACAATATGGCCTATCAAGGTAATTTCCCGTACAGCGTATTTTCTGCTTTAGAACTACCCCACCATTGGTGGCATGAAGACGGTATAGAGTTCTATAAAAACTTATCAATGTTGAAAGCTGGCATCATGTTTTCTGATAAAGTAACCACTGTTAGCCCAACTTATGCCAAAGAAATTTGCACCCCTGAATTTGCTTATGGCTTTGAAGGTGTCATGAATAAATGTCTTGCAGAAGGCAGGTTAACAGGTGTTCTCAATGGTATTGATCAAGATTATTGGAACCCACAAAAAGATGACTTAATTCCATACCGCTATTCCATTAAATATCGCCTAAAAGCCAACAAAGAAAAAAATAAACTTGCCTTGTTACAAGAAATGGATGCACCTGACAGCATGCTTGATCCCGAGAAACCATTATTTGGATTAATCGGTCGCCTTGTAGAGCAAAAAGGGATCGATTTAGTGTTAAGCATCTTGCCTGACCTGCTTGAACACAGCGATGCTAATTTTATATTTTTAGGTTCTGGTGACTCACATTTTGAACATAGCCTAAAATCATTTACACAACAATATCCTAATCGAATTCTAACGCATATTGGTTATTCAGAAGCATTGGCTCATAAAATAGAAGCAGGCGTTGATATGTTTTTAATGCCCTCTCGCTTTGAACCTTGCGGACTAAATCAAATGTATAGTTTAGCCTATGGAACCTTACCTATCGTACATCATACTGGCGGTTTGGCGGATACGGTTGTTAATGCAACAACAGAAAATATTGAAGCTAAACAAGCGACTGGCTTTGTATTTTATGATCCCACTTCTTATGCCCTAAAAGAAACCATGTATTATGCAATTAGCTTATTTAAACAAAAAGAAAATTGGAAACAAATCCAAGTAACAGCTATGTCACAAAATAATAGCTGGGAAAATAGTGCCAAAGCCTATTTTGATCTATATACATCCAAAGATTGACACTAATTCCCAGACAGCAATTATCAGTCTAAAATAAGGAACACCCCTCAAACAAAAAAACTATATGATTATCCATAAAGCCCAGCTATATTATACGAGCTCAGGCAAAGCCTAGCTCGTCATCCCGTACTTGATACGGGATCCAAGCTACTCGCGAGTGCAATTTTAGTGTTGCCTCAGATATTTTAAGCCTGAGTAGCCTATATTCCAAATCAAGTTTGGAATGACGTAACTGCTTAAGTTACCAAAATATTATAGCTTTAATACTCAGTGGTGACTGAACTTTATGGGTAATCAAGAAAAATTATCTATTTATAAGGATATAAATTACATGTCTACGCAAAGCAAAACACCACCTAAAATTATTCATAAAGTTGAAAAAACATTAGGCAACTCTAAAGACCAGATTGAACGCAGTTTTTTACACTATTTGTATAATTCTTTAGGGCGAAAAATTGATTCTAAAGCCCATTATCTTGATCAAGCGCTTTCGTACACAATTCGTGACAGATTAATGGTGAATTGGAAGAAAACATGGCAAGCCTACAATACACAAAATGCGAAACGTGGTTACTACCTTTCAATGGAATTTTTAATTGGTCGTTCTATGGTAAATAGTTTGATTAATCTTGGGCTGGAAGAAAACACAAAAGAAGCACTATTAGATTTAGGCATTAAATTAGAAGAAGTTGAAGATGCTGAAAAAGATGCTGGATTAGGTAATGGTGGTTTGGGTAGGCTCGCAGCTTGTTTTATGGATAGCTGTGCCACTTTAGGTTTACCCGTTATTGGCTATGGCTTGCGCTATGAATATGGCATGTTTAAGCAATATATTCAAAATGGACACCAAGTAGAAGAACCAGATCATTGGCTACGATTTGGCAGCTATCCTTGGGAAGTTATGCGTAAAGAATATACTAAAACCGTGAACTTTGGCGGAAAAACCTTTCAATACACTGACCCCAAAACAGGTCGCTTAATTGTTAAATGGGAAGCAGCAAACCCCGTACTTGCTGTTCCATTTGACGTACCAATCCCTGGCTTTAAAAATAATATCGTTAATACATTACGACTATGGTCAGCTACTGCACAAGAAGAATTTAATTTACGCGAGTTTAATGCTGGTTCATATACCGAAGCCGTTTCAGATAAAAATGAAGCCCAAAATATCACCATGGTATTATATCCAAATGATGCCAGTGAAAACGGTAAAGAATTACGTTTACGCCAACAATATTTTTTAGTTTCGGCAAGCTTACAAGATGTCGTTGTACAATGGTCTGCTAGAAACAATCATGACTTCACTAAATTTGCAGAAAACAATACTTTTCAGCTAAATGATACGCACCCAAGCCTTGCCGTAGCCGAACTAATGCGCCTGTTATTAGATGAACACCAGCTTGAATGGGAAGATGCCTGGGAGATTGTCACAAAAACAATGGCTTACACAAACCATACCTTATTACCAGAAGCATTGGAAAAATGGTCTATTGGTTTATTTGAAAAATTATTACCTCGCCCATTAGAAATTATATATGAAATTAATCGCCGATTCTTAGATGAAGTTAATAACAAGTGGCCTGGTGATGACGCTAAAAAACGAGATCTTTCCATTATTGATGAACATAACATGGTGCGTATGGCATACTTAGCCATTGTTGGTAGTTACTCAGTAAACGGCGTTGCTGCACTCCATTCTCAGTTATTAAAAGAAGGATTATTTAAAGACTTCTATGAACTTTGGCCGCACAAATTTAATAATAAAACCAATGGTGTAACTCAAAGACGGTGGATGGCTTCTTGTAATCCTGAATTGAGAAAACTGCTTAAAAAAACCATTGGTGAAGGCTGGATAACAAATCTGGATGAACTTGCCAAAATTGAAGATCTCGCTGAAGATAAAGCCTTTTGTAAAAAATGGGCATCTGTAAAACTTAAAAACAAAAAGCGTTTAGCAAACCTAGTAGAAAAAGAAACGGGTATTATTTTTAATCCAAATTCAATGTTTGATGTGCAGGTTAAACGTATTCATGAATACAAACGCCAATTATTAAATGTGTTACACATCATCTACTTATATAACTGCATCAAAGCAGGCAAGATCAAAAACTGGACAAATCGCTGTGTACTCATCGGAGGTAAAGCAGCACCAGGGTACATTATGGCCAAGAATATTATCAAACTAATTAATAATGTTGCAGATGTTATTAACAATGACCCTGATGTCGGTGAAAAACTAAAAGTCGTCTTTTTCCCAAATTACCGCGTTTCAGCCATGGAAATTATTTGTCCTGGCACAGATTTGTCTGAGCAAATTTCAACGGCAGGCAAAGAGGCATCGGGTACAGGTAACATGAAGTTTATGATGAATGGTGCGATTACGATTGGAACATTAGACGGAGCAAATGTTGAAATACTTGAGTCCGTAACTGAAGAAAACTTCTTTTTATTTGGACTAAAAACCCCAGAAGTATATGAGTTACGTTCAAACTATAATCCCAAAAGCTGCATCCAGAATAATATCGATTTAAAGCATGTTATGGAAAAACTAGAGTCAGGCTTCTTTAATCAAAATGAGCCAGGTATTTTTAATGATATCATTAATTCACTCAAAAGCCCGCATGACCCTTGGATGACATTAGCTGATTTTGAAAGTTATATTCTAGCTCAACATCAGACTAGTATTGCATACCAAAATAAAGAACGCTGGACAAAAATGAGTATTATTAACAGTGCTCGTAGCGGTCGTTTTTCCACAGACCGTACAATGCGAGAATATAATGATGAGATATGGAAGCTTGAAGCTGTATCAGTTGAATAAGATTATTGTTATATTTAGAAGACTCATTCGCTTTTTCAGCTAATAACGACTTGATCCTATATTTCCTCTTATATCTAAGCACGACAACTTAACCACCCTTATAGCTCATCAATAATTATACCAAGTTATTCTAGGTCACATTTTGTCACATTTCATCCTTTGAACAATTAAAGATCAAAAGATAGAATTGACTCAAATTTTTAGTACAACTTAAGTAACTATAAGGTCTTTATTACATGATACCTGGATTTAATAGCAAATTTGAATGTCATATTACTGGAACAAAAGAACCACTTACTGTTCTAAATTACACTTACAATGCTGGATTATCTCAGCCTTACCAGTGTAACGTAGAATTTATTTCTTTAGACCCGAATTTGAGCTATTGGTCATATATAGACAAGCAAGCTAACCTAAAAATTAACATCCAAGGTGCGACTGCAATTCAAAATATTAATGGCATTATTACTAGATTCACCCAATTAGGAAAAGTCGGAGATGGTTTTATTTATACTGCCGTTATTGAACCCCATTTCGTTCAAACTAAACACCAGGAACAAACCGAGGTATTTCTTAATCAAAGTATTCCAGAAATTTTAGAAAGTCACTTAAAGTCTGCTAAAATTCAACACTACCGATTAGACTTATCACAAGATTACTTAACACGTAGTTTTGTTTGCCAATTTCAAGAAACTGATTTCAATTTTGTTTGTCGATGGATGGAACATGAAGGCATTTACTATTATTTTGAGCAAGGGGATGATTTCGAAACATTGGTCTTAACGGATAGATATACCACCCATAAAGATCATGATCATTTTTCAACGCTAAAGTTTAACCAAGAAAATATTACGCATATTGCACAGTCATCATTAGTTGTCCATGAATTTGCATCAGACATTGAAAAAGTAGCACAAATACTTGAACTAAAAGGCTATAACTACACTCAGGATATGAGTCCAATTGTAACTCAAGCATTAGTTTCAGAACATGGTGCAGGCACCATTGATGTCTATGACGAAAATGTACTTGACGAAAACGATGCTAAACGAATCGCTCAAATTAGAGCGCAAGAAATTAGCTGTAAGCAGCAAGTATATCGAGGAAAAACGTTAGCAACAGGTGTAATTCCAGGTTATCGATTTACACTAAGCAATCATTTTAGGGATGAAAATAATCAAGAGTATTTGGTTTTTGAGATCGCTCAAAAAGGGTCTCAGAGACAGGCAGCACTTGCCTATATTGGCGTTAACTCTAAAGATGATGATGAAGAAATTCTGTATATAACAGAGTTCAAGGCCATTATGGGCACAGTACAATTTCGTGCGCCAAGAGTCACACCTATCAAACGCATTGAAGGAATTATACCAGCCAAAGTAGATGCTGAAACAAGTGGTGAATATGCCCAATTAGATAATCAAGGGCGTTATAAAATAAGGCTGTTACATAGTGACAAACCTAACGGTCAAGCCTCCGACTGGGTAAGAAAAATGGAATCTTACTTAGGGGATCAATATGGCACACACTTCCCTTTGCATAAAGGCGCAGAAGTCTGCCTTGCTTTTGAATTTGGAAACCCAGACAGACCAATTATTATGGGTGCTGTCCACAATTCCACAAAGAACAACTTAGTTACCTCATCAAACCAGAAACAGAGCATCACCAAAAGTGCGGGTGGCAATATGATGGTTATGGGTGACCAAGAGGGTAAAGAATATATGCACTTACATAGCCCGATGGGCAATGTTCACCAAGTTTATGGATGTGTTCCTTCCGCCAGCTTGGGTAATATTGACGTAAGTCCTGATGAGCTGAATGGAGTTACGAATCTTACACTTACAAATGGGAATTCATACAATAAGCTAACGGGGAATTTGAAAGAAGAAGTTAAAGGCAATTCTTCTACTGCAGTTTCAGGTGTTTGGGATTTTGAATGTACAGGAGATGTTTTTTCAAAAACGTTTGGATTAAAAGAAACAATAACAATGGGGAATAATGTTGAAGTATCTCTTTCAGGAAAAGAAGCAATATCACTTGGTGTTGTTAATGCTGCCATAGATATGTCTTTGCTAGGACTTAAAACTGGATTTAGTGCTGTCAATTTTAATTGGTCTTTAGGTGAGCTTAGAGAAGAGGTGAACCATAACATAACAACATCGGCTGCAGGTGATGTCACAATTAAATCTGGAGTAGAGAAGGATAGAACTTGGAGTGAATGGTTGAGAGCATGGCGTGGAACTAAGCGGGGGCCAGGTAAAATTATATTAGATGCGACAGACCTAATTGAAGTTAACTCAAAAAAAGAAATTACTTTAACCTGTGGGGATAGCTCAATAGTTATTAAAAATGATGGCATATTGATAGTATCAGATTCAATAAAAATTGGATCAAAAGGCATTATAGATGCTGATGCTACCGCACTGATTAGTGCAAGAGCTGAATTGGCCGCGGCGGATGATGCGGTAACAGCTTCACTGACAGCACTAGCAGCAGCGGCAGGTTCTTCAGCAATGATGGCAGCAACAATTGTAGATAATAAAAGATTGGAACTATCTGAGGCTAAAAAAAAGTTGGATGATTTAACGCCAGTTTTAGCTATAAATGTTTCTGACAGGTCCAATGAATTTAATGTAAAAAACATGACCACCACGGCTGATGAAAAAATAACCACAATAGCTGATGAAATCACCACCACAGCTAAAGAAAAAATGACCACGACGGTTAATGAAACTGTTTCTATAGAAATGGATAGTACATCAATCCAGTTAAGCACTGCTGAAAATCATATTGGTGTTAATGGTGGTGGTGTTTCGGCTAGTGAAGTTTTTACTGTGGGTTAATTTAAATTTTAAATACTCAAAGATTAGTTAAATAATTCCCAAACAGTAGATGAATCTGTCTCTTATACACATCTGACGCTGCCGACGATCTACTCTGTGTAGA
>CAJXRW010000039.1 GCA_913060525.1 uncultured Gammaproteobacteria bacterium | reverse complement strand
TCGTGGGCTCGGAGATGTGTATAAGAGACAGAAACTAAAGTTCCTTTTCCTTAGATAATTTTCTCCTTTATTATGCTTATAGACTCACACTGTCATCTTGATTTCGATGTTTTTACTGAGGCACTGCCTGAGCTTATCAAGCATTGCCACCAGAAAAATATTACTCGTTTTGTGATTCCAAGTATCGGTAAACAAAATTGGGATAAAGTGATTGAGCTCAGTAAACAGCATAGTGAATTCATTCCAGCATTGGGCATTCATCCGTGTTTTATCACAGGACATAACTTAAATACGGATGCTCTACAGCTAGAGCAATATATTCATCAATATGAAATAAACATATTAGGCGAAATCGGATTAGACAAAAGGATTAAAGAAAACTTAGATACCCAACTAGCATTCTTTACGGAACAAATAAGATTGGCGCAAAAGCTAAACATCCCTGCCTTAATACATTCTGTAAAAGCGCATTCTGAGGTTATTTCTACTCTAAAATCTATCAATTTTAGTTCTGGCGGCATCATACATGCATTCAATGGATCAGTAGAAGTTGCTCAGGCCTATATTGAGTTCGGCTTTAAATTAGGCATTGGAGGATTAATTACATACCCACAAAATAAAAGATTAATTGACGTTGTTTCAAGCTTACCACTCACAAGCTTTGTACTGGAAACCGACTCCCCAGATATGCCAGTTTTTAATCAAGATCGATCCCAACCCAATACACCATTAAATCTAATTCAAATATTTAATGACTTTTGTCGATATCGAAAAGAGTGCAGGGAAGAAATCGAAAACACGTTATGGCATAATACCCAGCAAATTTTACAATTATAAATAAAATTATGGATGCTCTTTTTGAACGCACTGCGATACTTATTAATGATGAAGGTATCGAAAAACTTAAAAATGCACGCATATTAATTGCAGGTCTTGGCGGCGTTGGTTCGTATGCCGTTGAAGCATTAGCCCGTAGTGGTATCGGTTATATTAAAATGATTGATCATGATGTGGTTTCTGGGTCGAATATGAATCGTCAACTGGTTGCTTTAAATTCCACCATTGGCATGCGAAAAGCCGATGTCATGGCTGAACGCGTAAAAGACATTAACCCAAATTGCCAAGTTGAAATTTGTGATGACTTTATCAAAGTTGAAGATATGGATGCTATATTTATTGAGCCCTATGATTATGTCATTGATGCCATAGACTCACTTGTTTGCAAAGTTGCCTATTTGCGTGCTGCTCATGAAAAAGGCTATAACGTTATTTCCAGCATGGGTGCAGGTGGCAAGCTTGACCCAACCCAAATTAAAGTTGCTGATTTATATAACACCAGTGTTTGTAAGCTTGCTTATAAAATCCGCAATCGACTTAGACGTCAAAATGTCAAAAAAGGGATTAAAGCGGTTTATTCAACTGAAAAACCATTACCGCCATTACCACCTGAACCTGTTCCAGGTAATTCTCGCCCTAGAGCTGTGAATGGCACCATTAGTTACCTACCTGCTTTATTTGGATTAACCATTGCGGGAGAAATAATTAAAGAGATTGTTAGCCAACAAACCCGCTAGCTCTATTATTAGTTGCCTTAGTATTCATTAAGTTGCAATAACCCATACTGCTTCGCCAAAGCAATCAATATAGCCCGAAACATAGCAAGGTTTGATATAGTTTTAGAAAATGACATAAAATATTTTATAGCATTTACCTGCATCCAAAGCCCCTCTTTATCAAAAGCAAGTACTTGTATAAGTTGATTATCACAAGACAACCCTATTGCTCGGCAGTATTGTCTTAATGCTTCTTGATGATTCTGATTAACGTAATTACAGGTAGCCTCAATTTGTTCCAGTGAAAATATCTGCTCTTGGATAAAATCATCCCGCTCAATATGAAAGATGTTCCCTTCTTGGTCGATTAATTGAATATGCTTAATTTCAAGTTTAAGATAAAAGTAGTCATACAAATTATATTCACTTATAAACTCATCATGAAAATACAACTGATAAACGTTAGCACAATAAGTTTGATCGTAATGCACTTGCGCACACCCAGATATTAAAATATCCATGCTCAACTCATTATCTTGGTCAATGGCTAATAAATATGCCTGATCACTTAAATCATTATTACGACACATATACTTATCTAATTTTAGAATAAGGTCACCTTCTTGATCAAAACAAAAATCAATCACCATGCCTGATAAGCAATTCGTATCGATACCAGGCAACGTTAATGCGCCTGACAGCTTTTCTTTAATTAACCTTCTTACATCTCCACCAAATGAAGTTTCTTTACAATTCACAGCATAATCCATAACAATTCCTTAAATATAAATGATAATCATTATCATTTAAGATTAGTATGTTGGCACGCTAAGGTCAAGCGAGAATTTACACATTTATTATAAATTTAGCTCAAGGCATCAAACACCTTGTAATAAGAATTTATACTCGATGCGGTTTGGTTAATTTATGAAAAATAAATTGCATGATGATCCCCAATACAATACATAATGAAATGATGAATATAACAATCTTAAATTGGTCAAAGTTGCTCACAGAAGTATCCGTTAACATATACCCACAGAACAATTGCACTAGCTCAACAAAAAGCATTAACAACATGTTTGTTATGGCGATACCAGCGCCACTATAGCCATTTGGACAGATTTTATTAAAGTTACGCCACACTAGCACTTGAGCAGCAGAAAAAGAACCAAACAAAAATAATAACCCCATTAGTAAATAAATATTGCTTAATGGAGAATAAACCATCACTAACAGAGTCAAAAGCATCAACAAAGCGAACGGATATATAATTCTAGAGGTCACATTCTTTGTATCTGCAAACAAGCTTATCATCGGGCTAAATACAACCCAGCCAAGCAACAAAATCGTTACACCCATTAGAGCTTGCGCCCTTGAAAGACCATAAGAATGCATAAAAAAGTAGACACCCCATTGCGCAGTTAACACAACAGTGGGCGCATATAATAATCCACCCATTAAGGCATTCACCCAAATACGGATATCTTTTATAAAATACCATACATGGATCATTACCTTAGGCGTTGACGGTAGTATATCTACCGAACTAGACATTTTCTTATTTGCAAACAACACGAACCAAATAAAAATCATTAAAGGTATAGCCAAAATACCGCTGTAAATAAAAACTAACTGCCAAATGTCACTAGACAATATTGCATTTGCAATTTGTTGAGAAAAAGCACCGCCCAGTGTACCCAAGGCAATAGCAATACTCGCAAATGTGGCAAAGTATTTTTGTGGCAAAAATTCTCGGGATAGCTTTAACACCGCAACAAAGGCAAATGCTGAACCAAAACCAACGCATAAGCGACCAATAAGACTATAACTATAATCTGGTGAGATAAAAATAATATTTCCAATGCCACAAATAGCAATGGCAGATAAAATCACTTTACGATTCCCAAAATGATCTAACAATATTCCTGCTGGAATCTGCATTAACAAATAGCTGAAATTATAACTTGAGATTAAAAATGAATACTCAAATTTATTTATATTGAAATATTGCATTATTTGATCGGGATAAGCGCCTGGCAAAAGCCTTAAAAAGAACTCATAGGCATAGAAAACTAATCCAGATATAAAAACAAGTGCAAGCAAGATTACTTTTGATTCTGTGCTAATTTTATAAAGCTTCACCTGTTTAGCCTATTACAGAAGTTTGCACTTGAAGCCACTCTTTTATTTTCTGATCTTGAATTCTTGGTGAGATTTCTTCCCAAACTCGCCGATGATATTCATTTACCCAATTAAGTTCATCTTGTGTTAACAAATTTTCATCAATTAAATTTCTGGCATAAGGCACCAAGGTGACATCCTCAAAACCATAAAAAGGGCCATCCTGAGTCTCGCTTTGCTCTATTGAGCATAATGATTTCACAAACATTAAGTTTTCAATACGTATGCCATGTTTATGGTCAATATATAGACCTGGTTCATTGCTGACGATCATTCCAGGCAATAATGGCGTACCAGAAGGTGCGGCTGATATTTTCTGTGGCCCCTCATGAACACATAGGTAACTCCCTACCCCGTGGCCTGTTCCATGTCTGTAATTTTTGTAGTCTTTCCAAATTGCTAACCTAGCTAAGCAATCTAAATGCTCGCCAGTTGTACCGTTAGGGAATACTGCTTTGTTAAGTTGTAAATGACCTTTTAAAACCAGCGTATAATGCTTTTTCTGTTCACTTGTTGGATCACCTAAATGCAATGTGCGTGTAATATCCGTTGTCCCAGTAAAATATTGACCGCCAGAATCAAGCAAGAATAAATTGCTATCATCTATTTTTTTGCTTGTTTCTGGTGTACTCCGATAATGGATAACAGCGCCGTTATCAGCAAATCCAGAGATTGTATCAAAGCTGTTACCCCTAAATTCTGGGCTTTCAGCTCTAAAATTTTTCAACTTCTCAATCGCTTTGAGCTCATCAACTCCTTGCTGCCAATTATGGTTAATCCAATGTAAAAATTTAATTACGGCAACCGCATCAATTTTATGCGCCTCTTTCGTGCCAGAAATTTCAGTGCTATTTTTACAAGCCTTAGAGAGCACAACAGGCGAGCTGGCAATATATACCGATACTTTAGGAGCAAGCAAAGTTTTAATCCAATAACTAACTACTTTTCCGTCAAGCCAGATACTACCTTCTAATTTTTTAACTGCATCTGCAAAATTGTTATACTCTTCTACCTTAATACCCTGGCTAATAAAATGTGGTAATGACTCACCTACTAATTTATTTTTATCAACAAATAAACAAGCTTGATCTTGCTTAACAATGGCATAGCTAATAACCAGTGGATTAAAATCAATATCACTGCCTCTAATATTAAACAGCCAAGCAATTTCATCTAGACTATTTAATATAATAGCTTGTGTTTTCTGATGCTTAAGAGACTGTTGTAGATCAGAAATTTTTTCACGTGCTGATTTCCCAGAGAATTCAATATCATGTAATGTTAATGGATTACTCGGCAAAGCACTTACATTTTCAAGTTCTGCTTTAACAATATCAATTAAATTCTCTTCAATAAATTTAACTACACCGCCATTATTTTTAGCTATTTCAACCAACCTTTCCGCTCTCATAATAGAAATAAGTTTTGGATCAACCGCTAATACTTTGTCCTCAATATTATCTTGCAACCATTCCTCTAATTCTGAAGCAAAGCTTCTTTGTTTTTTGAGCTTAAAACACCTTGGATCTAATTGCTGCTCGGCTTGTAAAAAATATCGACCATCTGTCCATAAATAGCCAAAATCTTGACCAATAAGCACTTCACCCGCACTGCCATCAAAATCTGATATCCATGGGCGCCTTTGCCAGCAGTCCGGAACATACTCATTATTATGTTGATCTGTTGAAGGCACTAAGTAAAAATCAACACCTCTATCTTTCATGGCTTTACGAAGCTGCGTTACTTTTTTATCTATACTCATTTTACTTTCCAACTATATTTGGTATATGTGTTAATTTTAAGTATAGCTAGGCTTACGGCGTAAGCCAATTTATGCAAAGTCAGGACAGACTAAATGTGATTTTTATTACTAGATATTGGTTATTTTAAAGCTAAGCTTCAATCAGAATACTACTCGCAAAACAACCACTACTGCCATCGCGTCGAAATGAGAATAGTTCGTTTGATAACGCATAAGTACAGCGAGTGTCACTCACCATTCTAAAGACATTGTATTGCCAAATAATTTCCCTAGTAACGCCCTCCAAGTCAAGCTGATACTTTCCTGGAATACCATTTGATACAAAATACTGCGCATAGTTTATGTTAAGTGAGACAAATTCATTATAGACATCTTGTCCTACTTCAAAGTATTGTTGCGAAATACAAGGTCCCAACCATACACTCAGTGGCTCACCATTAAACGTTTCTAATGTATTTTGAATCACACCAGCAACCACACCACGCCAACCAGCATGTATTGCGGCAACTTGCGTTCCATTTTGATTACAAACCAAAATAGGTAAACAATCAGCCGTTAATACCGTGCAAGGCATATAAGAAAAAGTTGACATTGCTGCATCACCTGTACGCGCAACATCCGAACCATCAAAGTTTGGTAGATTGCATACACGGCTGCCGTGCATTTGGCGTAACCAGACCATTTCATTTTGCAAATCAAAGTGGTTTTTTAACCATAAACGATTGCCATCAGTTGGCGTTGTATTACCTGAACCGTTTGACATATTGAATAGATGATAGCCATCCTTATACCTATAAGTTGTGATCGCACGGATATTGGGCACACCCATGTCAATCGCAACGTATGGCACGTTAATGATTTTCTCCAATCTCTTCTGGTTCACTAATATGACCATATTTTGATTCGATATAGTCTTCTAATATTGTCTGAAACTCTTCCGCAATAGAATCACCCCTGAGTGTGTGCTTCTTTTTGCCATCTACAAAAACGGGGGCAACGGGTGCTTCACCCGAACCTGGCAAGCTAATCCCGATATTGGCATGCTTGCTTTCCCCTGGACCATTAACCACACAGCCCATCACGGCAACTTTCATGTCCTCTATACCAACATATTTATCTTTCCATACTGGCATTGATTTACGTAGATACGTTTGAATTTGATCAGCTAACTCTCTAAAAAAAGCACTGGTGGTGCGACCACAACCAGGACAGGAAGAAACGGTTGGAATAAATGAACGTAATCCCATTGTTTGCAAAATTTCTTGGCAAGTAATGGCTTCTTTTTCACGATCCCCACCTGGCTCAGGCGTTAAAGATGCACGAATGGTATCGCCAATACCCTGACGTAATAAAACACCTAAACTAATACTTGTTGCAACAATTGCCTTAATACCCATGCCCGCTTCGGTTAAGCCAAGATGCAATGGGTATTCACAACGTGTTGCTAAGTCTTCATAAACAGAAATAAGTTGCTCAACACCAGAAACTTTACACGAAACAATGATTTTATCAGCAGATAAGCCCAACTCTTGTGCATATTTTGCGCTGTCTAGTGCCGAACGGATAATGGCTTCCTGCATGACCTGTTCGTTCGATAATGGATTGCCATTTTTAGCATTATCATCCATTAACTGTGCAAGTAAGGCTTGATCCAAACTCCCCCAATTTACACCAATCCTAACAGGTTTATCATATTGGATTGCTTTTTCAATGATCGAAGCAAACTGAGTATCTTTCTTTTTGCCAAAACCAACATTACCAGGATTAATTCTGTATTTTGATAATGCCTGAGCACATTCAGGTGACGCCTCTAATAAACGATGTCCGTTATAATGGAAATCACCGACCAAAGGCACATTGTAGCCGTTCATGATTAAACGACGTTTGATTTTAGGCACGGCATGTGCTGCTTCTTCTGTATCAACCGTCAAACGCACAATTTCAGAACCTGCATCTACCAGCATCTTAACCTGACGCACTGTTGCATCAATATCTGCAGTTGGGGTATCTGTCATCGACTGCACGACAACTGGCGCACCACCGCCAATCTGAATATTATCAATAAATACTGCGTGTGTTTTACGCATAATTATCCCTCTTGAAAATAGATATTAGGCAATTTTTTGTTTGATTAGATTTTCTAATTTAACGGTATCAACTGCGAAATTACGGATACCTTCAGCTAACTTCTCAGTTGCCATTGGGCTTTCATTCATTAACCATCTAAAGTTGATTTCTGAACAGTTAATTTTACTAACTGGTTGCGTATTTTTTTCTGATAATTGTTGAGGTAATTCCCTATCATCATTTTTAAGCTCAGACAGTAATTGTGGTGATATTGTTAATGCATCACAGCCCGCTAATGCTTCAACTTGACCAACATGCCTAAAGCTTGCACCCATTACCGTTGTTTTATAGCCAAAATGCTTAAAGTAATTATAAATTTCACGCACAGACAGTACACCTTTATCCTCATCCACTGGCGGGAAGTCTTTTGCACCCTCATCTTTTTTAAACCAATCTGTAATACGACCAACAAATGGTGAAATTAAAGTGACATCTACTTCTGCACAGGCAATCGCTTGAGCAATATGAAATATCAACGTTAAGTTACAAAATATACCTTCTTTTTGTAATACTTTGGCAGCCTGAATCCCTTCCCAAGTAGCAGCAACTTTAATTAGAACACGCTCACGTGAAATGCCTGCTTTCTTGTATAATTCGATAATACGATGCGCTGAATCAATCGTTCCTTGCGTATCAAAAGAAAGTCGAGCATCCACTTCTGTTGAAATACGTCCTGGAATAATTTTAAGAATTTCCAAACCAAAACCAACCGCAAGTTGATACATAATTTCTTCAACTTGTTTATCACCAGATAAATGCTTTGAATTTTCAACGGCTTGTTTGAAAACATACCCATATTCTGGCATTGCTGCCGCTTTTAATAATAAAGACGGATTTGTCGTTGCATCAGCTGGGCTATATTGTTTTATTTGTTCAATATCACCTGTATCTGCGACTACCTTAGTCATATTTTTGAGTTGTGAAAGTTTATTCATAATGTACCTAAAATCGTAAAAACAAAACTTGCCTAGATTTTAGCACTACTAAAACTAAAAAGAAAATTTGAGCATATTTATATATTCTGAAATAGTTATGCCTTCTTAACAAACTCAGATTTTAACTTCATTGCACCAAAGCCATCAATTTTGCAATCAATGTTATGGTCGCCTTCTACCAAACGGATATTTTTAACTTTAGTTCCAACCTTAACACTTGATGATGAACCTTTGACTTTTAAATCTTTAATCACCGTGACGGTATCGCCATCAGTTAGCGGGTTACCATTCGCATCTATCACAGTAAGCGAATCATCTGAACTAACCGAATCGGTTCCAGACCATTCATGGCTGCATTCAGGGCAAACAAACATACTTTGATCTTGATAAGTATATTCGGAGTTACATTTTGGGCAATTTGGTAATGAAGACATGATATATTCCTATTAAGCATGAAGTATTTTGGTATACGTTTCTTTTTCGATCTCAGTGATTTCAACAGTTATAATCACACCTGTTATAAAAATTTCAGATAACGTCAGATGAACTTTATTGGTGAGTAGTTGCTTCTTTTCAACCGTACGACCAGGCAATATTTTAAGATTAACATGAATAAAATCAGAAGTGCCGTCACCGACAATATAATGCTTATAACCCAGCGCCCTGGTTTTAATGTCTTCTTCATTAAAAAGACCACATTGCTTGAGGTCATCATGCACTTTGCTGACCACTTCATCAAAATCAATATGTTTTCCTAATTCCTTGGCGTATTCAATAATACAATGCGGCATAATTTTCCCTTTATTTTCTCATCAATTTGGCAGTGCCTGATTATATCGAACACCATCGTAATTATAAATAACTTCTATCGACTTGGAGCGAGACATCATTCCAGGATTTGTCCCTGTTTCTCCTTCTGGAATGTTGGCGCGGAGAGTATGAAAGTAATTCTTCCATGCTGGTAAATACTGACCATTTTCTTGAAACGTCATTTTATGCGTTTTAAAAATTGGCTTTCCATTATTTGCGGATGCAAAGGCATCATATATTAACTGTGAACAATAAAAAGTTTTGCCATCATTATTAGGATTAAAGGTAAAATTATAAGGCATCCCAACTTTAGACATCGCATATTTAACTGCATCAGGAATGAGTGGTTGGTATTTAGGGATTAGTCGCCCAACGATTACCCTCGGCTTACCCTGTTTATTGGTACTGGCATCTAAAAAATTTTCTAAACTAACAATATGAACATCATCACCAATGGCTTCGACTACTTTTGTTGTTTGACCGGTTGATACCACCATGCCCACGTGAGAAATATAACTATTATGATACCCTCGGGTAACACCCGTAATTGCGTTGCATAACTCACCACAATTTAAATCTTGAAATAATAAATCGCCAACTCTAGGTTGATAGAACGCATATACTTGAATGACTAAGGCAAAGCACAACCAAATTGTTATAAAAAGTTTTTGTAACTGCTCACCCCACCGCCTACGTCCCGGGGCTTGACCGCGGGAACCAGAATAAATGGCAGTTGATGTTATATGACTGGATGCAGCGGTCAAGCCGCAGCACGTAGGTGATAGTAATGGCATGCGTGAAGTTACAAGTTTTTTTATATTTCTGATCATACCGTACGATTACTTTCAAATTGCTTTTTTGCTTCATCACGGGTTAATAACACAATCGTAAATACGCCCAATACAGTCCCTAACGGAACAGCTAAACAATTTATGGCTCCAATCACAATACAAAAAACCCTATTCTTACGCTTTGCGATAAAACGGCCTGACATAATGGTAAAGCAAGCAAATAACCAACCGATTAAAACCACACCCAAGCCAATACATAAAAACAACCAACCAAACCATTCTGGTGGTGGATCTTGTGTATTCTGCCAAGCGATAGGATCGGTAATAATCGACAAACCAATAAAAAAATGGATAAACCCCAAGCAAGAAAATAAAGCCTGAAGACCACCATAGATATACTGGAAAATTGATAGTACTTTTAATTGATCATTCATACTTATTGCCCTTACTTACCAATATTGACCACCATAATAGTAGCAAATATCTTTTAATAATTATTTCTTTAGGCTCGATTTTAACAATACAAAATATCCAAATATGCCCGATGCTAATGACCCGATTAAAATAGCCACCTTATTCATCTGTTGCAATGTATCACTATCAGGAAAAGCCAATGAACTCACAAATAAACTCATGGTGAACCCGATACCTGTTAACACCGAAACCCCATACAATTGCCACCAGCTACAACTCGCAGGCAATTTCGCAAGCCCCAGTTTTATCGCTACCCAACTAAAGCCGAATACGCCAAGCTGTTTACCAATAAACAACCCTAAAATAATTCCTAAAACGGGCGTAGAGATTAAATCTTGAAAAGAGACATTCCCAAAGGTAACACCCGCATTGACAAACACAAATAATGGTAATATCAGGTAACTAACCCAATAATGAATATCCTCTTCAAACGATTCAGAGACACAGACAACCTTACCTGAACTTGTTTTCTGCTCAATCGGAATACAAAATGCCAACACAACACCCGCCAATGTTGCATGTACGCCACTTTTTAACACACTCACCCATAAGACCAAACCCACTAAAACATAGGCAGTCTTTCTTGCCACACCAATATAATTCAATAAGATAAGAACCAATATACATGTCCCAGCAACCAAAAATGATATAGTCGACAAATCAGACGAATAAAAAATAGCAATAATGACAATGGCACAAATATCATCAATAATCGCCAACGATAATAAAAATATTTTTAAAGAAGAGGGTACTCTACTGCCTGTCTCTTATACACATCTCCGAGCCCACGAGACAGGCAGAAATCTCGT
>CAJXRW010000038.1 GCA_913060525.1 uncultured Gammaproteobacteria bacterium | reverse complement strand
CTAATACGGTTTTATCTATTTCTTTGCCTGAATATTTTTCTAATATTTTTTTTATTTCAATAGACAAATGGTGAAGTAAATTGTCTTCATCTATTTTGTTTTTCTCTATTTTTGAAGGGGCATTGCTGACCTGACCTGTTGACAATAGAGCTGCATTTTTATCTTCTTTGAATAGTAATACTTTTGGTGCAATATCTGAGTGGACACCTTGACCAAGTATTTTTTTTACTTTTTCAATAGATATGTCTTCACCTTGTTTCTCTATCTCAATGCATATCTCATTAATTTTTTGTTGAGAAACCTTAGTTTTTGTCATGTTTTTCTTCGTTGCGTAACGTTAATACTTCATATCCATTTTTAGTTACCAATATCGTATGCTCCCACTGAGCCGAAAGCGATTTATCTTTGGTGACAGCTGTCCATCCATCTTTTAAAACAGTAACTTGTTTTTTACCTGCGTTAATCATAGGTTCAATTGTGAAGATCATACCTTCTTTTAATTTTATGCCACTATTTGGCTTGCCATAGTGTAATACCTGAGGTTCTTCATGAAATCCTTCGCCTATACCATGGCCACAAAAAGCTTCTACAACAGAAAAATTGTTTTTGTGTGCAATGGTTTGAATTGCATGACCAATATCTCCAAGAGTTGTGCCAGGCTTTACTATTTTTATTCCAGCCCATAGGCATTCATGTGTAACATCAATCAGTCTTTGGGCAAGAATGCTGGTAGAGTCGCCAACAGTAAACATTTTACTCGTGTCACCGTGATAACCATCTTTGATCACGGTAATGTCTATGTTAATACAATCACCTTTTTTTAGTTTTTTGGGTCCTGGGATTCCATGGCAAACAACATGGTTGATTGAGGTGCATATTGATTTTGGAAAAGCGTTAGGATCATTCTTGTTGTAGCTTGGATAGTATAAAGGTGCAGGAATGGCTTTTTGTTTATTGACAATATAATTATGACATAGTTCGTTTAATTCCTCAGTTGTTACTCCTGGCTTGACATGTGGCTCGATCATTTCAAGAACTTCAGCAGCTAACTCACCAGCAATTCGCATTTTATCAATTTGATCGGGCGTTTTAATAATAATCGACATAAATTATAGGTAACCTTAAATTGTTATTATGGTACACAAAGTTGTGATTGTTTCTCATATGATAATATGGTATAAAGTCCAAGCTTTTATAGCAATCATTAATTAAGCAAAACACACATAAGTCGGCACGCTCTCTGGGTGCTTTTTAGTTGGAGAGTGGGATTTATGGCGGTAAAACCCGAAGATAAGGAATAAAAATGGTAAGTATGAGAGAAATGTTAGTAGCTGGTGTTCATTTTGGTCATCAGAAGAGATTTTGGAATCCCAAAATGGATCAATATATATTTGGTATTAATCATAAAATACACATTATTGATTTAGAAAAAACGCTACCTCTTTTCCATGATGCATTGAATGTGATTAGTTCTGTTGCAGCGCGTAAAGGAAAAATCCTGTTTGTTGGTACAAAAAGACAAGCTCAAGAAATTGTTAAAGAAGAATCAGAGCGTTGCGGTATGCCATATGTCAATCATCGTTGGTTAGGTGGTATGTTGACGAATTACAAAACGATTCGCCAATCTATTAAGCGTTTACGTGAGTTAGAAAAAATGCAAGAAGACGGTAGTTTTGATCGTATCCTGAAAAAGGAAGCATTAACCTTAACACGTGAAATGGAAAAGCTTGAACATAGCTTAGGTGGTATTAAGGATATGGGCGGTATTCCTGACCTTCTGGTTGTTATTGATGCAAAAGAAGAGCATATCGCGATTACTGAAGCTAAACGTTTAGGTATTCCAGTTGTTAGTGTGGTTGACACGAATACGGATCCAGATGGTATCGATTATATAATTCCTGGTAATGATGATGCAGTTCGCTCAATTCGTTTTTATATGAAGCACTTTGCGGATACGATTTTAGATGCAAAAGGTACGCAAGTTGTGGCTGATTCTTCTGTAGAAACAGCAACTGAAGAATAAATTTAAGTAAAAAAGAAAGGGTATATGTCATGTCTATTAGTGCAAAACTAGTAAAAGAGCTGCGTGAGAGAACTGGCGCAGGTATGATGGAATGTAAAAAGGCGCTTGTTGAAACTGCTGGTGATATTGAAAAGGCAATTGATGAAATGCGTAAGTCTGGTCAAGCTAAGGCTGACAAAAAAGCTTCTAGGACGGCGGCTGAGGGTATTGTTATAGTTGAAAAATCAAATAATAGTACAGTTCTACTAGAGGTGAATTGCGAAACAGATTTTGTTGCGCGTGATACTAATTTTATGGCGTTTTGTAATGACGTTGCCAAGGCAGCTGCAAAAGCAAAAGAAGTAACTGTAGAAAAAATTAGTCAACTAACGCTTAATAGTGGTGCGTCTGTTGAAGATGCTCGAAAAGAATTGATTGCAAAAATTGGTGAGAATATTCAAATTCGTAGGGCTGAGTTAATAACTACTGAAAATATAGTTGGTGAGTATATCCATGGTGGGCGTATTGGCGTAATTGTTGAGGTTGAAGGTGGTAGTGAATCTTTGGCTAAAGATATAGCTATGCACATCGCTGCGTCATCTCCAGTTGTCGTCTCTCCAGATGATGTTCCTGATGAGTTGGTGAGTAAAGAGAAAGAGATTTTCACTGCTCAGGCAGCTGAAAGTGGCAAGCCTGCTAATATTATTGAAAAAATGATTATGGGGCGTATTCGTAAATTTCTTGATGAGGCTAGTCTGCTGGGCCAGGCTTTTGTTAAAGATCCTAATCAGAAAGTATCTCAAGTGCTTAAAGCTGGAAATGCAAAAGTAATTTCTTTCAAGCGTGTTGTGGTAGGTGAAGGAATTGAGAAAGAAGAGTCTAATTTCGCCGAAGAGGTGATGAGTCAGGTAAAAGGCGGGTAATCTGCCCTATGTCAGTAATAAATTGTAAACGTGTTTTGCTGAAGTTGTCTGGAGAGGCATTGGCTGCTAGCAGTGGTTTCGGTATTGATGTGAATACAATTCAGCCAGTTATAGATAATATACATGGCGTGATACAAAAGTATAGTCTCGAATTAGCAATTGTTATTGGTGGTGGCAATATCCTTCGTGGCGGTCGTGCTGCATTTAAAGATAAAATTCATCGAAATACTGCTGATCAAATGGGAATGCTGGCTACCATGATTAATGGTTTAGCGCTTCGGGATATATTGACTAAAAATGGTATAAAGGCCATCGCATTTTCTGCCAAGAGTATTGATGGTGTGTTAGATACAGTTGATATCATTAAGGCGAAGCAGTTTTTGTCAGATGGGTATGTTGTTATTTTTAGTGGGGGTACGGGTAATCCTTTTGTAACAACTGATTCTGCTGCTAGTTTAAGAGCTGTTGAAATAGAGGCGGACGCTATACTAAAAGCTACAACAGTTAATGGGGTCTATGATTCTGACCCTAATAAGAACAAAAATGCTAAAAAGTATGACAAAATTTCTTTTACCGAAGCACTGCAGCAAGGACTAGCTGTGATGGATATTGCTGCTTTTGCACAATGTAGAGAATTTAATATACCGATATGCGTATTCAATCTAGATACAGAGAATGTAATTTCCCGTGTGCTCTCAGGTGAAAGAGTTGGTACATGGGTTACTGGAGGTAATGAAAGTGATTAATGATATTATTCAAGATGCTGATGATAGAATGCAGAAGAGTCTTGATAGTTTGAAACATGATTTAGCAAAAATAAGAACTGGTCGAGCACATCCTGATCTGTTGGCATCAGTCAGTATTGATTATTATGGTACGGACACTCCAATTAACCAAGTGGCTAATATTAGTGTTTTAGATGCTAGGACATTATCAGTTTCTCCTTGGGAAAAGAACCTAGTTAATGCAGTTGATAAAGCCATTATTAATGCTGGTCTTGGCTTGAACCCAGTTAATCTTGGTGATACTTTGAGAGTGCCACTTCCCCCTCTTACTGAGGAAACTCGAAAAGAAATGGCAAAAATGGTGAAGTCTGAAACTGAGAAGGGGCGTGTTGCTATTCGCAATATCCGTAGAGATGCAAATTCAATGTTTAAAGATTTGCTTAAAGATAAAGAAATTTCCGAGGATGAGCAGCGTAAAGCAGAAGAAAAAATACAAAATATCACAAATAAAGCAATTTCAATCGCTGACAAGTTAGCTGATGAGAAAGAAAAAGACTTAATGAGTATCTAATATTGGCATGTCTAGCCTAAATAATGATTCCCCACCACGGCATATAGCTATTATTATGGATGGAAATGGTCGTTGGGCAAAAAAAAGATTTTTACCTAGAACCATGGGGCATAAAGCTGCAGTTAAAAACGTTAGAGCAGTTATAGAGTCTTGTATTGATTTAGGTATTGAATATTTAACGCTTTTTGCTTTCGGGCGTGAGAATTGGTTGCGTCCAAAAGTTGAAGTTGACACGCTAATGTCATTATTCAAAAAAGTTTTATATTCTGAAATTGAGGACTTAAATACAAACGGAGTGCAATATAAGGTAATAGGCGATCGATCAAGGTTGTCTAATGATTTATTAGAAGCTATAAATCAAGCAGAAGAAAAAACTGAAGGCAATGATAAACTTAAATTAAGAGTTGCCATAGATTATAGTGGTCAATGGGATATATTATCAGCTGTTGAAAAAATAGTATCTAAGGTTCAGCAAGGTACCATTAGTATAAATAATTTAACTCCTGATATTTTTTCAAAAGAATTAATCACAAAAAATGACCCTAATCCTGATTTGCTAATTAGAACAAGTGGAGAAACTCGCATAAGTAATTTTATGTTGTGGCAATTATCATATGCTGAGCTATACTTTACGGAAAGACTATGGCCAGACTTTACTCGTACCGATTTAGAAAAAGCAATTCAATTTTTCAAGAATCGAGAGAGGAGGTTTGGCAAGATTTCTGAGCAAATTATGGGCCAAACATGAAACAAAGAATTATTACCGGCATTATTCTAATAATATTAATTGTTCTTGCGGTTATATTCTTACGGGGTACTTACTTTAAATTATTTGCAGGTTTGATTGTTTTGTTGATTGCTTGGGAATGGGCAAAGTTAGCAAGTTTGAATAAATTTCTGAGTAAATTGTTTTATGTTGTTTTAGTTGGCATTGTCACATACGGAAGCACTTTTTTGCCACTGATACATCTTTTATGTTTATCAGTAATATGGTGGATTATTGCGTTATTTTTAGTCTTATCTTATAAAACACCAATATTTTTAACTATACCTGCTTGGACAAGATATATTATGGGGTTTTTAGTCATTGTGCCTGCGTGGACAGCAGTTGTTGAACTTGATAGTAAAAATATTATTTTATTGCTGTTTATTATATTAATTGTGTCAGCAGGTGATACAGGTGCGTATTTTGCTGGAAAGTACCTTGGAAAACATAAGCTTGCACCTGTCGTTAGCCCGAAGAAAACAGTTGAAGGGTTAATTGGTGGGCTTATTTCAGGTGGTATTGTCGCTGTTGCATTTGCTGCAATTATGCAGATGATGTCAATTAAATTTTACATCATTATTTTTATTTGCGCTGTGTTAGTGGTTGCTATGTCGGTAGTGGGTGACTTATTTGAGAGCATGGTCAAGCGTGAAGCAGGTGTTAAAGATAGTGGTAATATTTTGCCTGGTCATGGTGGTATATTAGATCGAACAGATAGTTTATTAGCCGCATTGCCGTTATTTGCATTATTTAATGTTGTTTTTCCATTTTTTAATTAAACTGCACGTTTAGGTTTTTATTTCTTTCTTGTTAATATAACTATTCAGTTAAACTAGAGAATTCATTTATGAATAAGCCTAAAATTCAACTAAAATTTATTAGAGAAAATATAGAAAAAGTTGCACCTGAGTATGCAACATTAGGGTCTGCTGGTGTTGACTTAAGAGCTTGTATTGAAAATGGTTTAATTTTAAAACCAGGAGAGGTGCAACTCGTTCCAACGGGTATAGCAATATATATCCAAGATTCATCCTTGGCAGCTGTTATTCTGCCAAGGTCTGGATTAGGCCATAAAAAAGGACTCATACTTGGTAATGGCACTGGTTTGATAGACTCTGATTATCAGGGTGAGTTATTTGTGTCTTGTTGGAATCGATCTAATTCAGATATTTCTATAGAGCCTGCTATGCGATTTGCTCAATTGGTTATTATACCTGTTGTACAGGCTGATTTTCAGGTTGTTGAAGAGTTTTCTGATGATTCAGCTAGAGGGGTAGGTGGATTTGGACATAGTGGGAAATAATATCTTATTTTTAATCAGATTATTCTACTTAATAATTGAATGCCTATAATTTAATTATATTCAGATATAAAAAATAAATTAACTGATACATAAAAGGTTTATTTATGACACAACAAGGAAAAATGTTCTTTGGAATTTTATTAATCCTGTCTATGGAGCTAATTGATATTACCGTTCTGAATAATATTCTGGTTGATATTGCTCATTCTCTAAATGTAAACTCATTTTCTGCAAAGTTGGCTATCACTAGTTACACTATTTCTTTTGGCATATTTATACCTATTTCTGTCTGGATGTCTAACCGATTTGGTGCGCGAATGCCGATGATATTGGCGCTTATCGGGTTCATTTCTGCATCAGTTTTATGTGGTTTATCAATAACATTGCCGATGTTGGTAACATTTAGAGTCTTTCAAGGAATTTTTGCGGCTTTATTGCTTCCTATATCACAAACAACCATGATAAGACTTTCAAAAAGTATGGTCGAGGTTTCTGCTAAAATTGGTATGTATACCGTCGCATCTGCAGCGATAGGTCAACTTATTGGTGCTTTTCTGACCCAATATCTATCTTGGAGACTAGTGTTTTTTATTAATTTGCCCGTTGGATTATTAAGCCTGTATTTAATTTTAAGATACTTTGATACGCCATTTGAGAAAAAAAATATTAAACTGGATTTAATTGGTTTTATCATTATTGGTTCTAGTGTTGGCTGCTTATTTGCGCTGAGTAATTCACTTGAGGATGGCAGTCTCTCAACCTGGGCAAGAATTTGCATGTTAGTTATTCCTATCATCATTTCAGGCTTGTATTTTTTAAACATTAAGAGAATAAAATCACCAATTTTAAATTTTGGGTTATTTAAAAATATGCAATTTACCTTGATGAGTACCATTATGTTTGTAAATAAACTGGCGCTGTATTGGTTGTTTTTTGCTTTTCCAATCTACCTATATTTATTTATTGGCTTTGCTTTAACTGAAGTTGCTTTGATCATGGTGACTATTTCAGCAGGTACATTCTTAAGTAAACGCTTTGCGGTTTATATAGTTAATATGATGGGTTTAAAAGCTGCTACCGTTATTTCTTCATTTTTTATTATGTGTATTATGATTTGCTGGGGTTATCTGCTTGAGCAGCGAGATTTAATTGGTCTTATCTTAGTATTAGTCCCATTATTTGGTGTGATGATGGGGGTGTTTCAAACTTCAACAAACGCCTATTCTTTAGTGGTGGTTAGTGATGAAGACAAAGCAGACAGCAATGTTCTCTCAAAAGCGTTATTTATGATAGCAACCGCTTTTTCAATCTCTTTTCTTGGGCTGGTGTACGAGTTATCAAAAGTATATTTAATACATCAGCATAGACTGGATTTATTTATTTGGACATTTGAATGTAGCTTTATTGCAAGTGGCATTCTGCAATTTCTTGCAAGTTTATTGATTTTATTAATGAGAATAAAGCGTCTATAAAATCTTATGTAAATATGGGTAGGCATCCTGTTTGAGTTAATATTTGTAAGACGATCATCATGATACCTGCCAGAAAAATAATGGACAAATATATTTTACTAATAAGATGGTTTCTATTTTGTTTGCTTCTAATTTTCCAAGCCATAAATGCAGGAAAGCTAATTAATAGAATGGCCACAAAGATACTGGCATAGCCCAAGGCTAGTATGAATCCATCTGGATAAAATACAGCAAAAATAAAAGGAGGTAGGTAGGTAATTAAAAATGCTAATATCTTGTCTCGATGTTTGTGTGTTCTTAGTCGATATGTATCTTGATTAAAGTTAAACAAGCCAAGTGTTACGCCAAGAAAAGATGTGGTTATTGCTACATTTGTGAATATGGTTGCAAATGTGTTTATAATAGGAATGCCATATAGTTTATGATATACCTCTACAAGACCAGTCACATCATTGCCATGGTTGGCAATATACTGAAAGCTATATTGACCATACAATGGGATTGTGCCTAAGGTAATGGCTTCCCAAATTAGATAAATTACAAGTGGTATGCTTCCGCCAATGAATAGTACAGTATTTAATGATTTCTTGTCTGATTTTAGATAAGTTCGCATGCTCGGTAAAACAGTGTGGTATCCGAATGAGGTTATTAATAGAGGGAGGGTAATCCATAATAAATTGATATTAGGTGTTTGTTGAATTAGTTTTTCAACTGTAATGTGTGGCATTATTACTGCCGTGAGCCCTATGAATGCAATTCCTTTGACCGAAATTAAAAACTTATTAAGGTTATCTACCGCAAAGGTGCCAGTATAGATGAATCCCCCTAGGACAAGAATAAAAATCAGGCTTTCTATACTGTCTGGTAGATTTATATTTAAGTAGGCAGAGAGCCACTGACCAAGTAATGAGGATCCTTGAGCAGTATATGCTGCGGTTAAGGCATACATTAACAATAAAAAGCTTAACCAGGCAATAATTTGTCCTAATGAGCCACCAGTCTGCTTAGCCATCGTGCTAAAATTTGATCCATCTGGCATAGAGAGATTAACTTCAATGATTAAAAAAGCTGTAGCTGTCATGAGTCCGTATATCACAAGAAGTAGTATGCAAGATATAATAAAGCCACAGGCAGCTGTTATGAGTGGCAATACCAACATACCAGCACCTATACAGGTTCCAGTTATGATAAGTGCAGCACCTGTTTTTTTGGCAAAAGAAGATTGATTCATTTGATTATCTCATTGGAAGAATTGGTCTAGTTTTCGATAGCTTAATGCTTCAATTATGTGATTTGACTTAATTTGTTCGGATGAAGCCATATCGGCAATGGTACGCGAAACTTTTAGAATTCGATGGTAAGAGCGAGCAGATAACTTTAATTTTTCTAGTGCGTTTTCTAATAGTTGGGTTTCCGTTTTACCAAGCCTACATATTTCATCAATCATTTTTCCTTGTAGTTGTGCATTGGGTATACTTTGTCTTTCAAGTTGAATTTTACGTGTTGCAGTTACACGTTTTCTTACTTCTTTGCTTGATTCTGGCATGAGCTTCTGGTCTGATAAGACCCCTTTAGGTAGATCTGGAACTTCTACGTGTAAATCAATACGGTCTAATAGTGGCCCAGATAATTTCGATTGATAGCGTTTTATTTGGATTTCTGTATCTTTACATTTCCTTACCTGTGACCCTAAATATCCGCAGGGACAAGGATTCATGGCTGCTACTAACTGAAATTTTGCTGGGAATTCAGCAGTCTGCCCAGCGCGAGAAATTGTTATCTTGCCTGACTCTAACGGTTCCCTTAAAACTTCCAATACGGTTCTAGGATATTCAGGTAATTCATCGAGAAATAAAACACCATTGTGTGATAAAGAAATTTCGCCAGGCTTTGGATTACTGCTGCCTCCCACCAGGGCAACTGCTGATGCGGTATGGTGCGGCGCACGAAATGGACGTTTAAAAAAGTTATGTGCAATATTATGCTCACCTTTAATGGAGGCAATGCTTGCAGTTTCCAATGCCTCATTTTCAGTTAGTGTTGGTAATATTCCGTTTAATCGACTTGCTAGCATGGTTTTACCTGTTCCAGGAGGACCCACAAAAATTAAATTGTGCGCCCCTGATGCAGATATTTCAAGTGCCCTACGCGCCTGATGTTGACCTTTTACATCCATTAGATCCAAATTTTGAGCGTATTCGTGTTCATAGTTATGTGATATTTGATGCTCTGGTAATAGACTTTGTTCGTTTAAATGATTAACAATGGCTTTTAGGTTCTTGAGTGAGTAAATAGTCAATTCAGTAACAAGGCTTGCCTCGCTTGTGTTTTCTGATGGTACAGCCAGTATTCGGTTATTTTTCTTGCATTCCAAGGCAAAGGGAATGATCCCAGCTATTTTCCTTAAGTCACCACTTAATGCTAATTCTCCAGCGAATTCATATTGTGTTAATTTAGTTTGGGAAATTTGTCCAGACGCAGCCAGAATCCCAAGCGCAATCGGTAAGTCAAAGCGACCCCCTTCTTTAGGAAGATCTGCGGGCGCTAAGTTAATAGTAATGCGTTTTGTTGGAAAACTGTAGCCGCTGTTAATAATCGCACTTCTAACTCTATCTTTGCTTTCTTTTACGGCTGCTTCTGGTAAACCAACAATTGATAGACCTGGTAGTCCATTGGAAAGATGAACCTCCACAAGAACCGTAGGGGACTGCATCCCACATTGTGCGCGAGAATATATAGTGGCTAATGACATTGATCAATGATTTATATAATCAAGCTTTTTTGGCAGTAGCTTTTGGAGTTGAAGGTTTTGTGTTTGTTGTTTTAGTCGCTGGCGATGCTTGTTCTTTAATCAGTTGGGCAAATTGTTTTTCTAACGCTTCTAATTTTGATCTAGTTCTTTCAAGCACTTTGACTTGAACATCAAATTCTTCACGAGTGACTAAATCCATTTTATGGAAGGTGCTAGTCAACGATGCTCTAAAGTTCTTTTCTAATTCAGTTTGCATGTTTTTTAGTGCTGGCGGTAAGGCATCATTGAATTTTTTAGTCATTTCATCAAAAATTTTTGGGTCAAACATCATTCTCTCCGTTATGTTGCTATAATTAATTATATCAAAATAAATTTTAGATTGGCGACCTGAATGAAATTAGTCACTGCTTTTATTAAGCCATATAAATTAGATGAAGTAAGAGAAGCTTTACTTGAGTTAGATGTTGGAGGAATGACAGTGACTGAAGTAAAGGGGTTTGGTCGTCAGCAAGGACATACAGAGCTTTACCGCGGCGCGGAATATGCAGTCGATTTTTTACCTAAAATTCGTTTAGAAATTGCGATAGCCGATGCTTTAGTTGAAGAAGTGATTGATTGTATTGTGGAGGCATCGCAAACAGGTAAAATTGGTGATGGCAAAATATTTGTGACCAATTTAGAGCAGGTTATACGTATTCGTACAGAAGAGGCGGGCGACGCTGCTTTATAATTCTGCATAGTATTCAAAGAAATGGAAAATTCTGCTAACAATTGATAATATTTTCTGTAAATCATATTAATCGTTAGGATCTCTAGATGACCATAATTAAGGCACAAGACTTTATCCAAAGCATTGAAGATGCTTGTCAGTATATTTCGTATTACCATCCAACTGATTTTATTAAGGCCTGTCTCTTATACACATCTGACGCTGCCGACGATCTACTCTGTGTAGA
>CAJXRW010000037.1 GCA_913060525.1 uncultured Gammaproteobacteria bacterium | reverse complement strand
CATACGAGATTTCTGCCTGTCTCGTGGGCTCTGAGATGTGTATAAGAGACAGGCATGATGTATTAAAACTAGATGAAGTTGCTAAAAGACTGATGGATACACTCTCTGAGAAAAATCTGGAAATCGATAATCGTGCTGAATGTGCCGAAAAGCTGGGTGGTCGTAAATTAGCTTTTAAGACTATACAGGCTGTAGCGTCTATTTAGAGTGTCAGTTTAATATATCTGCTGAAATATTATTCAAATATTTGAGATGTTTCGCTGAATGTAGTGGTTAATATGTGATTAATCCATTAAAAGTTAGCAATCAGCACCTCGTTCATAAATTCACTATCCCAGCCGTAAGTTTTCTCATTCTGTCGGCAAAATTTTAATATATTTGATAGTATTATACTTAGCGATTTTAAGGTTGTTTTTATGAGTCAAAATGTTAAGCAACCACTTTTAGGCAGGGTGCTGAATGGTGGGCAAAGTAATACGGTTTCGTATGAAGATTTTATTGCTCAAATTGGAGAGAATCTGTCAAAACTTTTAAATAGTAAGCAAGGTTCTGCTGAGATATCTGAAAAATATGGCATGCCTGATTTTAATAGTATTGTGCATAACTGCCCGCAAGCGGTGATTACCATGGAGAAAATGATTGCTGAAACAATCGAGCTTTTTGAGCCCAGACTGAAAGATACGAGGGTGTTGGGTAAGATTGACACCCAGAATTTGGGAACATTAAGTTTTGACATTAAGGCAAATGTAATCTATGAAAATAATGTGCGCCCGATAGCTTATAAAACGGTGTTTGTGGGTAATGGTAAAATAATGGTCAAGAGATAGGCGAGAATGAAATTTAATAAATATTACGAAAATGAGCTATTGGCTTTGCGTAAACAGGGGAAGCAGTTTTCTGAAAATAACCCAGCTTTGGCGCCATTTCTTTCGGATAAATCTGCTGACCCTGATGTTGAGAGATTGATTGAGAGTTTTGCCTTTTTAACCGCTAAACTGCAACAGCGAATTGATGATAATATTCCTGAGATATCTCATTCGTTTATGAATAGTATTTGGCCATCATGCTTAAAAACTCAACCACCCTATAGTATTGTTCAATTTTCTGCAGATGAAGCCTTTAAAGGCGTTAAACAGGTAATTAAAAAAGGACAACAATTAACTTTTACTAAAAAAAATAATAAGTATCAGTTTAAAACGACTGATGATTTATTGCTATATCCTGTTGAAGTAAGTGATGTTAAAACAAGTGAAAAGAATGATATTTTAACGTTGGAGCTTAAAATATCTTCCAAAAAGGAATTAAAATTTGATGTTATTAAGCCAAATAAACTTAGGTTTTATTTGTCGGGAAAATCTAAAGTATCATATTTGTTGTATTACCTTCTATTAAATAATCTTCAGTCCACTAGCTTGGAGTCTTCTGATGACAGGCCAATAGATGTAGATATAAAGCTAAGTCCATCAGGTATAAATATTTTAGATAGTATGAATGATGACAAGCGTTTAATGAGTTACAGTCGTTTGCAGCATTACTTTATGTTGAGTGATGCCTACATGTTTATAGATGTTGATATCAAATATTTAAGTAGCCAAAATTTGAAAACAAGTGACTTGGTTCTTAGATGTGTTATTGATCTAAAAGGGATAGATTGCCCAAGCGTTAAAAAAGAAAATTTTAGTCTGAATTGTATCCCCGTTGTGAATGTATTTAAGTCATCGGTTGCGCCAATTACAAGAGATTATAAGCAGTCAAATTATATTTTGTCTTTAAATGGAAAAAATGAAGAAAAACATTGTATTTATCAAGTTAATGGCGTTAGTTTGGTTGATCATAATGGTGTTGAAAAAAAGTGTTTCCCAATAAATGAATATAATCCAAATGTATCAGATGAAAGCTTGGTCTATGAAACAAAGGTTGCTTCATCTGTTGATCAAAATGGAATTCAATTTAGTATAAGGTTTCCATTGGCTAAAAATGCGTATCCAAAGTTTGGTGAAAAAGTATCTATTGAGGTTGATGCTTATCACTCATTAGCTCATGAGGAGTTGGGTATTGGTGATATATCATCAAAAACTGATGAGCAAAATGACAAATCATATTCATACAAGAATATTACCTTTGTCACGCCACCGATATTAGCCCCTATAGAAGATGACCAACTGTGGAGGTTAATCTCAAACTTAAACTTACGCTTTTCGGATATTAAAAATATAGAAGATATTAAATCTTTAATTGGGGTATATAATTTTGCTGATAGGCATAGTTCCCAAGCAAAAAGCCTTACAAACAGGGTAGTGTCTAGTCTAAAGCGTCTCGAGATTAAGGCAAAAGATCGAATTCATAAACGTCATGTGATTAGGGGCCAAGAAATAACTATCTATCTCAAAGAAAGCCATTTTTTAAATGAAGGCGATATTTATATATTCGGCTCAGTTTTGAATGAAATATTCCAGGCGATGGTTGAGGTAAATAGTTTTAATCTGTTTAAACTAGTTGGCAATGAAACAGGAATGGTTTTGACATGGCCACCAAGAATCAATTAACTCAAAACTTGGATGATTTAAAAGCTCGGAGTAAGCAGTTATCTTTGTATAGTTTGCTAACTGTTTTGGCTGTGGTAAAAGAGGCTAGCAAACCTTCAACTAACCTTAGTATACATTTTAATGTAGTGCCAGAGCTGGAGTTTATTGGTCGTGAGGTATTGGCGTTTGAGTATTTTATCAAGGAAGATAAAGCTGTACAGTGTAATATTTCAGTTGGTTTTTTTGGGGTTCAAGGCACACATGGTCCACTACCTAATCATTATTCAGAGCAGATTACACAAGCCGAATCTAACGATGAAGTATTAAATTCATTTTACAATTTTTTTAATCAACGTTTATTAGAGCTATTGTATGAATCAAATTTAAAAATTGATTATAAAAATCAGTTTAGAGTGTCTTTTGAAGATGTTGTTACTAAGCGAATTATGGCTTTATCAGCACTATGGCATCGTTATCAAGCGCCAAAAATAACCCCTTTTTATAAAAAGCTGGCACAATTTTCACCCTATATATCTCAAAAGCGGATTTCACAATCTGACATTCAATGTGTCGTTAAACAATATTTTTCATTTGATGATGTTAGGATCGAGAATTACACATTAAGGAATGTGCCCGTTGATCATGATGATCAGGCAACTTTAAATTCGCATGCAAATCATCTCGGGTTAGATTTTACAGTTGGTAAATACAAGCCAGACAGGATGAATAGCTGTGCATTTCATATCAAGCTTTGTGATCCAGTGAAATTTTTACCTGGCACGCTAAAACATCAGGAGTTGACTGATTTAATTACTTATATTCTTCCTCGACATATTTTATTCAGTATAGTTTTATACACTAACGAAGTCATTGCGCCAGTTATAGGTGAAAATGAAGTATACCTGGGCTGGACATTTGCGGTTGGCAAGGATATTAAGGAACAGGTTATTAAGTTATAATCTTGGCTAATTAATAGTGACACATAAACTGCGATGAATATTAGAATTGCCACACGTGAGAGTAAGTTGGCTTTGTATCAGGCCAATATGGTTGCTGATATACTTAGAAAACAATATCCGCAATGTTCAATTAGCCTGGTTAAGCGTAAAACACTGGGTGATAAGATTCTAGATAAAAATCTAAACGAAATTGGTGGTAAAGCGCTTTTTATGAAGGAGTTAGAGCAAGCTATGTTGGCTGGTGAGGCTGATATTGCGGCGCACTCCCTTAAAGATATTCCTTATGAGCTACCCGAAGGTTTTGCATTAGCCGCTTTTTGTGCTAGAGAACAAGCAAATGACGCATTTGTTTCTAACAAATATCAGTCACTTGCAAATTTACCTGACCGCGCAATTGTTGGAACCTCTAGTTTAAGGCGTGGTGCGCAAATTTTGGCAAAGTTCCCGCAAAAAGAGATTCAAATAAAACCTTGCCGTGGGAATGTACAAACACGATTACAAAAATTAGATGATGGTCAATATGATGCTATTATTTTGGCCTATGCTGGGTTGGTTCGTCTTGGTTTGGATGATAGAGTAAAAGAAAAAATATCAACTTTAGATATGTTGCCAGCTGCAGGTCAAGGTATTGTTGCAATAGAAGTGTTACAAAGAAATACCGAGTTGAACAAAATGCTAAAAGTGCTAAATAATTCTGAGTCAGAAATATGTGCGCAAGCAGAGAGAACCGTGACCAAAAGACTGCAAGGTAGCTGCCAAGTTCCAATTGCAGCTTATGCTGAATATCATCAGGGGCTTATCACCCTGTCGGCATTAGTAGCAACCGATGATGGTTCTCAGGTTATTAGTAGCAATTATAAGGGGAGAACTCCTGTCGAAGTGGGTAATATGGTCGCTGATGAGCTTTTTGAAAAAGGCGTGCATAATATTCTGGAAAAATATCGTTAATACCCTATATTTAATGGGAATTTGGTGTGCCAAGTAGCAGTATACATAGATGATTGCTGTATGCTATACTCACGAAAATTTTTCAATATATATAGACTATGAGTAATACAAAACCGAGCAGAGATGAAGCGTTACAAGCAGTTAGAACACTGCTTAGATGGGTTGGTGATAATCCTGATAGAGAGGGGTTGTTAGAAACGCCTAAAAGAGTGATTGGAGCGTATGCAGAGTTTTTTCAAGGGTATGATGAAGACCCTAAAAAAGTTCTTGCCAAGACTTTTGATGAAGTGTCGGGTTACGATGAAATCGTTTTGTTGAAAAATATGCGTTTAGAGTCTCACTGTGAACATCATATGGTTCCAATTATTGGTAAGGCGCATGTGGCCTATTTACCGAATAAGCGCGTTGTGGGTATCAGTAAAATAGCAAGATTAGTTGATGTTTTTGCTAAACGCTTACAGACACAAGAAACCTTGACGGCTCAAATTGCCAATACATTAAATGAAGTGCTTGATCCTAAAGGAGTCGCCGTTATTATTGATGCGAAACATCAATGCATGACAACAAGAGGTGTGCACAAGACTGAAACTTCAACAATAACAAGTTCTATGTTAGGAATTTTTCGATCTGACCCAAGAACACGCTCAGAGCTTATGGAATTGATTAGTTCTCCAGTTCTCGGTTAAAGCATAAAAAACGGTCAATTCTTTGCATTCTTTGATTTTTTGGCTATAATTTGATCTAATTATTTTATATATATGGATATTTATTTTTTTCTATAATAAATATATATTTAAACATGGAAGCTATTGGCAGTTTAAAAGAAAAGGAGCTATTCTAAATGATAGAAGCAGGGCTAGCAATTGAAAAACCTGATGTTGCGCTAAATGTTTCTCAGTATCAGCAAACACCCAGATTGAGTAAAGTTATTGTGTATAACGATGATTTCACCCCGATGGAATTTGTGGTTGATGTGCTGGGGAATGTGTTTCGGCTAGATGAGGAATACGCTACTAATGTCATGATGCGTGCGCATTATGAGGGCAAAGCGGTATTAGGGTCTTACCCAACTGATATTGCTGAAACAAGAGTTCACAAGCTGAATATAGAGGCACAGAAGAGTGGCTATCCATTATTGTGTGAGGTTGTAAACGGCTAGAATTTATAGGCATATCATCAAGGTTATAACACTAAATTGAGGATGTGCGTATGTTAAGTAAAGACCTCGAGCTTACTTTGAACCAAGCATTTAAAGAAGCACGTGAGAAAAGGCATGAATATTTAACGGTAGAACATCTGTTATATGCGCTTTTATCTAATGATTCGTCTCTAAAAGTCTTAAAATCGTGTGATACAAATATCACACGTTTGCGTAGTGAATTGCTTAAGTTTGTTGATGATACTACGCCAAAAATTCCCGCTAAAGAAAAAGAAAGAGATACACAGCCAACGCTTGGGTTTCAAAGAGTGTTGCAAAGGGCCGTATTCCATGTCCAGTCTTCTGGTAAGTCTGAAGTGAATGGGGCGAATGTTTTGGTTGCAATATTCAGTGAGCAAGATAGCCAAGCAGTTTTCTTTTTAAAGCAAGAAGGGGTTACGCGTTTAGACGTTGTTAATTATATTTCCCATGGCATAACGAAGGATAAACAAGGTAATCCAAGCTCTGGCGGTCAAGCACAAGAAAATTTTTCTGATGTCGAGGGTAGCGCTCAAAAAGAAAAATCACCATTGGAATTGTACTCGGTAAATTTAAACCAACGTGCTAAAGATGGGAAGATTGATCCATTAATTGGGCGTGAGCCCGAAGTCGAAAGAATTATACAAATTTTATGTAGACGACGTAAAAATAATCCATTATTAGTGGGTGAAGCAGGTGTTGGTAAAACTGCAATTGCGGAAGGTCTGGCAAAGAAAATCGTTGATAAAGAAGTACCTAGGGTTATACAAGATAGCGTGATTTATGCGATTGATATGGGTGCTATATTAGCTGGGACTAAATACAGGGGTGATTTTGAAAAAAGATTTAAATCTGTATTAGGCCAACTGCAAGAAGAACAAGGTGCAATTTTATTTATAGATGAAATTCATACCATTATTGGTGCAGGCGCCTCGTCAGGGGGTGTAATGGATGCGTCAAACCTTATCAAACCCTTGCTTTCGTCAGGTGAATTAAAATGTATCGGTTCTACAACTTATCAAGAATATCGAAGCATCTTTGAGAAAGACCATGCCTTAGCAAGACGTTTTCAAAAGGTTGACGTAGAAGAACCCACGGTCGAACAAACATTTTTAATTTTAAAAGGGCTAAAGCCTTATTTTGAAAAGCATCATAAAATTAAATATTCGCTGCCTGCTTTGCAAGCTGCAGCTGAGCTTTCAGCAAAACATTTAACTGAAAGGTTTTTACCCGATAAAGCGATTGATGTTATTGATGAGGTTGGTGCTTTTCAACGTTTGCTTCCTGCAAATAAGCGTAAAAAAACCATTAGTGTTTTAGATATTGAAAACATGATTGCTCGTATTGCTCGCGTACCCGCTAAAGCTGTATCTACTTCTGATAAAGAAGCAATCAGTCATCTTGAAAAAGATTTAAAAATGTTGGTTTATGGGCAAGATAAAGCCATAGAGACACTGGTTTCAACTATAAAGCTTGCTCGGGCTGGACTAAGAGAAGCCAACAAACCTTGGGGTTCATTTTTGTTCGCTGGACCGACAGGTGTTGGAAAAACTGAGGTTACCCAGCAGCTTGCAAGAATTATGGGTGTTGAATTATTACGTTATGATATGTCTGAATATATGGAAAGACATACGGTATCGCGTTTAATCGGCTCGCCTCCAGGATATGTTGGATATGAGGAAGGTGGGTTATTAACAGATGCAGTTACGAAGCATCCTTATTCTGTAGTATTGCTTGATGAGATTGAAAAAGCACATCCTGATGTATTTAACTTGTTATTGCAAGTTATGGATCATGGTACGCTTACAGATAGTAATGGGCGTAAAGTCGATTTTAGGAATGTGATTGTCATTATGACCACAAATGCGGGGGCATTTGAATCAGAACAAAATTCCGTTGGGTTTTCTGAGCAAGATAGCTCGACCGATGGCTTTGATGCACTTAAACGTGTTTTCACGCCTGAGTTTCGGAATAGATTGGATGCTATTATCCAGTTCCAAAAATTAACACCTGAAAACGTTAAAGCTGTTGTTGATAAATTTTTGGCGCAATTGCAAGGTCAACTTGATGTCAAAGGTGTCTCTTTGGAGATAGAGGATAAAGCGAAAGATTGGCTGGCTTTAAAAGGATATGATCCAAAAATGGGTGCTCGACCTATGTCTAGATTAATCCAAGAACAAATTAAAAAGCCATTGGCAGAAGAAATATTATTTGGTCGGTTGGTATCGGGTGGAAGTGTGCGTTTGTTTGAGGAAGAAGACCATTTAGATTTCGATTTTTCTTAGCTATTTTATGTGCTTATGTCCAACAATAAAAATATTTCCAAACTTTCACTATTAAGTTATTCAGTATTGGTTTTTCCTGCTGCATTTGCAGGCATCCCAATCTATGTGAATATACCAGATTATTATATAACCCACTACGGTATTTCATTAACAACAATGGGGATTTTGCTAGTAGCATTAAGGTTATTTGATGCTATTGTCGACTTTTTGATTGGCTATAGTAGTGACCGTTGGCATTATCTAAGACCTTGTCTGGTTACCATCGCATCACTATTATTGGTGATTGGATTTTTCCTGATTTCATTTCCAATATTTGAGCCAGTTGTGTGTTTTACACTGGGGGTGTTTTTTGCTTCAATGGGGTTTGGTGCAATTATGATTAACCTTTCAGCACTGGGTGGTATTTGGAGTCAAGATAGTAAAGAAAAAATGCGTATATCTTCATATCGTGAAGTAGTTCGGATGCTTGGGCTAATTTGCGCTTGTACGTTACCAAGTTATTTAATTATTCACTTTGATATTTTGTCTGCATACCAGTATATCACCGTGTTTTTGGCGGTTATTACAATCATTTTTACGTGTGTATTTGTAACCTGGTATTCTAAAAATAAACAATCATTTCATGACCAGAGGGGAACAGTACTCCCATCATTTAAATCGTATTTAAAGCTGGATTGGAAAAATTATCGACCACTTTATGAAACATATTTCTTAACAATTACTGGTAATGCGATTATGAGCGTTCTCTTTATTTTTTATGCCCGAGATTATATGCATGCAGAAAAATATATGGGTATTTTTATGCTCAGTTATTTCTTGTCTGGCCTGATCAGTATACCCATTTTGAATAAGCTGTCTGCTATTACAAATAAGCGTTTTATTTGGATGTGGGCAACATTGATTGCGGCTATCGCCAGCTTTCTAGCTTTCTTTTTATTACAAGGGGATGTGGTTGCATATTTTGTCCTTTGCATTGTTGCGGGAGTATCTTTTGGAGCAGACTTAACGATTCCACCAGCATTGCTTGGTGACTTAATCGAAGTTAAAAAAGATTATTGTTATTCAACAGGGCTATATTCAATCATTGCTTTTTTATATAAATTCACACTTGCCATTGCTAGTGTAGTTATTTTACCAATTCTTTCGTATGTTAATTTTACGCCAGGTATGTTTAATGATGAAAAAGAGTTATATGTGTTGGTTGTTATATATGCGCTAGGTGTGTTTTTATTCAAGCTACTAGCGACGTGCAGATTGTATGTATGGTATAGGAGAGTCAGAGTATAAATGTGCCTATTCCTGCTCGCTAATTTAGAATATTTTGATTAAGCTAATTGTTATATTTTTCTATAGATATTGTTTCTATAGTTGGAGGTTGTTATGGATAGAAAATATTTTGGTACGGATGGTGTGCGAGGACGGGTAGGAAAATACCCAATCACACCAGAGTTTGCTATGAAGCTTGGCTGGGCAGCTGGAAAGGTCTTTAGTAAAAATAGATTGTCAACCCAAATTGCAATTGGTAAAGATTCACGCAAATCTGGAGATATGCTTGAATCAGCTTTAATTGCTGGATTAACGGCTGCAGGTTCAGATGTTATCAGTTTGGGGGTGTTGCCTACACCTGGGATTGCTCAGTATGTTAGTGCCCAAGGCTTGTCAGCAGGAATTGTTATTAGCGCATCACATAACCCATTCTATGATAATGGTATTAAATTTTTTTCCCATACTGGTGAAAAATTACCTGATCAAATTGAACTTGAGCTGGAAGCATTTTTAGACAAGGAGTTTGAAATAGTTGGTGATGAAAGGATTGGCTTAGTTAGCTATGATTTCGATGCGGCGAATGCTTATGCTGATTTTTGCATATCAAAAATTGAGCAGCAAGATATGAATAAGAATGTTCGAATTATTGTTGATTGTGCAAATGGCGCCACATCAACAGTCGCTCCGATGTTATTCGAAAAGTTAGGTCTTGATGTAAAATGTATTAACTTTGAACCAAATGGATTGAATATAAATTTGAATTGTGGGGCTGTCCATTTGGAGGCGCTAAAGAAGTCGGTTCTTCAGGAAAGTGCTGATATTGGATTTGCTTATGATGGTGATGGCGACCGAATTATGGCAGTTGATGCAAAAGGCAATGTCATTGATGGTGATCAAATTCTTTATTTATTAGCAACTGAGTATAAAAAGCAGAATAGATTAAGTGGTGGCGTGGTCGGTACATTAATGACTAATTTCAGTATTGCAAAAACATTTGAAGAACATAAAATTCCTTTTGTTAGAGCAAAAGTTGGCGACCGATATGTGATGGAAATATTAAAGTCTAAAGGTTGGATGTTAGGTGGGGAGTCATCTGGTCATATTATTTGTTTGGATTCTAATTCTACGGGAGATGGGATTATTGCGTCTCTTAAGATTCTAGAAATAATATCTAAAAATCCTGAAAAATTAGCTGAAATATTGGCATCGGTTAAGAAAACACCCCAGGTGATGATCAATGTTCCGTTAAGTGCTAAGTTGTCATCTGAAAACTTGAAAATTCTGGATGCAGATGTTCAGGAAGTAGAAGAAAAATTAAATAATACAGGTAGAGTGTTATTGAGACCGTCTGGTACAGAGCCTGTTTTACGTGTAATGGTTGAGGCAGAAGATGGAGAATTGGCAGATCAATATTGTAGACATTTAGTTAGTGTTGTTAAAACTAAATTTAAGTAGGAGTTAAATATGAGAAAATCAATTGTAATGGCAAACTGGAAGTCGAATGGGAGTTTTGCGCAAGCTAAAGACTTATGTGAAAAGATATCTCAATATTATATAAGCACTAAACCAAATGTTGATGTTGTTGTGTGCGTACCTTTCCCTTATTTAGCTTATGTCCAGAGTATTGTTACTGGTGCTGGTATTGGTGTTGGTGCTGAAAATATTAGTCAATATGGAAATGGTGCATATACTGGTGAAGTTTCTGCTAATATGCTTAATGATTTAGATGTACCTTATGTGATTATTGGGCATTCAGAAAGAAGATCATTATTTGGTGAGACAGATAAAGTTGTTCAGCAAAAAGTGAGTCAAGCACTTGAAGCGGGTTTGCATGCAGTGCTTTGCGTGGGTGAAACTTTAGAAGAACGCCAGAGTGATCGAGTTACAGAAGTTATAACTAGACAAGTTAAGGCTGTCTTATCAAATATTTCTCAGGCGAAACAAGCAAATATTATAATTGCCTACGAACCAGTATGGGCGATTGGCACAGGCTTGGCTGCTACTCCTGAACAAGTTAATGAAGTTCATTTATTAATAAGAAAGGTGGTATCAAAAATTAATCCCAATCTTGAAAATACAATCAGAATCATATATGGTGGTAGCGTTAATTCTGGCAATGCTGCCGAACTATTTAAGTTACCTGACGTAGATGGTGGTTTAATTGGTGGTGCTTCATTAAAGCCGAATGATTTTAATCAAATAATTACACAGGCAGATAATTAGAACATGGTTAATATTTTTTTAGCAGCGCATATTTTTATAGCGCTTATGATAATTGCTGTCTCTTATACACATCTGACGCTGCCGACGATCTACTCTGTGTAGA
>CAJXRW010000036.1 GCA_913060525.1 uncultured Gammaproteobacteria bacterium | reverse complement strand
ACACAGAGTAGATCGTCGGCAGCGTCAGATGTGTATAAGAGACAGGGTAAATATATGCTTCTAAATTTTCCAACTTCTACATTAATGTGGGGGGTTAATAAATTCTCTTCCTTCATTGGTTTTTTGTTGATTTTTTCCCATTTCTTAACTTTTTCAATAAATAAATCTCTTAACTCAATAATACCCTGATGAGGTTTTAATTTTTCTCTAGGAAAATTAGAATAGTCTATAGATTTATAATGAGGCAGTGTAACTATATATCTTCTTGCACTTTCATCTGACTCTAAGGCACTTAGAGTTTTAGAACTATTTGTAACCAAACTAATAATAATTATAAAAATTGTAAAAAAATTCATCAGCTATTTCCTTATAATTTTGGTAAGGGGATAAATCTAGAAAAAATATTAACAGCCAAAGCTGGTCCCAAAAATAAATAACTCAATGCTCTTGGGTCAGGAGATCCAGAAGTGTTAGAAAACTGTCTGTACTTAAAAGCAGAATCTGGCCTTAAAAACCCTATTTCTTTGGCTGTCCTTCTCCAAGCAACATTATTAAAATAAGAAGACGTTCCAGAGGGTGATAGTGCTCTCTTGCTAGAACCAGATACATAAATCCGGCCTTCTGGTAACATTCTTCTAAATTCATCAATAGTCCCAGCTCCTTCAATCTCAGTTGGCTTTATTGTTTTCCCACCGACACTATAAACCATATCATCAGTATCAATCATGAAGCCGATAGCATCTACTTCTCTTCTACTTCCTCCCAATTCATTTACTCTTACAGCTGCTTTTTGATAGTTATGCGATAATCTTGTGTTACGAGTTCTAATAGTTACAGCACCCCGGTAAGCCGCCCCAGCTGTAAGAAGTCCTGTAAATGCCCCAAATGCCCCACCCCAAGCAGCAGCATTTTCAACATTTCCACCAGTTGCACTTGCTTCAAGTGCTCCTAATCCAGCTCCAAGCGCAGCTTGTCCAGCTATCTCAACAAGTCCTCCTAATGCAAATGAAGCTCTAAAACCTAACCCAGCACTAGCTCTTATCACTGCACCAGATAATGAAGTTAACCCATTGCCTAATCCAGCTCCAAGAGCTCCTATACCCCCAGAAATCGCTAACTGCCCTGCATCAATTCCCTGCCCTGAGGATGCTTGCCCAATGGCATTTAGGACAACACTGGATGAAGCCCCTACAGATATAACCCCACCTGAAAAACTACCAAAGGCAGTAGAAGCAATTCCTGCTACCCAACCAGCCCAAGTTCCCTGTCCAGCAGTAGCTAATCCTGCAAAGAAAGTAGATACTGATCCTGCCCCAAGTCCTAAACCAGCTCCCCCTATAACAGAACCCGCTAAAATCCCTCCAAAAATAGCTCCTTGCGCAGCACCATCAGCAATATCAGTCCCTTTGATTGCGGCTACTCCTGCTCCAATTCCAGCACTTGCAGCTGTAAAAAACAATCCTCCAAGTAGTGCTAAGCCAAGTGTAAAAATAAATTTTCCACTAGGATCGGTAGCAATATCAGGCATGCCGCCAACATAGACGTAGGGAGAGAAGCCTTGATGGGCTGGGTCTATCTGTAAGAACCTTGCAATGCTTGGATCATAAAACCGTGCATGATAGTTATAAAGCTCTAGTTCTTCATCCCAGTATTGTCCTGTAAATAAGTAATTATAAATAAGCTCACTTGCCGTTTCTATAACCTTTGTTGGATACCCATATACTTCATAGTTATACCCTCTAATCACCGTGGCTATTTCATCCACAATCATCCGAGTTGAGCCTAATTCATCTGGCAAAATCCAGTAAAATGTATCCGCTTCTTTCCAATACACAAGACCAGCCCCTGCAAGCCCTATATGACGCTTCGTTTGTAACGTAGGTGTTGTATCTTTCTCTATTTCCACCATGCCTAATGCATTATAAGTTGTGTGCAGCAAGTTTGAGTTTGATGTATCATATACCCTCTTCCTTGCCCGGCCATTACTTGGCCCATAGTCAAACTCAACACGTCGACTTAAACTGCTATTTGTAATCCTTTTTGCTTTACCATTCCACCGGTTATATCCAATCCCTAAGTTATTTCCTGAAGTTCCCGTAATATTTTCTACTTCTCCAGTCAACGTGTAACTAAATTGACGTTCATAATCACCTGTACTTGTTATGCTTTCAAGGCGATTAGTATTAGGAACGGTTGTGTACGTTCTTATTTCACTATTGATTGTATGCGATGTAAAGTTACTATTATCATCAAAATCCCATCCATATGTATCTGTTACAACCTGCTGACTATCATGGTTTTTAGCAACCTTAACGCGATTCATATGGTCTACATCATAGCAATAATCAGAATTAGGCGCATTCGTTAACCCATTATACCCTACCTTATTATGCGATAACGCTCCATTATAATAACCTTCACTTGGGGTGTCACAGGACCCTTCTGTATATTTAAGACTTTGATCTACAAACCCGCCATCCGTTTCTTTCAACCATCCATTTGGTAAGTACGTAAAGTTCCTATCCGTTAGCAGAGTGTTATCAGGTTTATAAAGTTCTGCCTTCTCAATTGCCCCTTCTTGATCATATGTATAAACCGCCTTAACATGCTTACTGCCTGTATCAACATAAGTTTCTATTAGCTGGCCTAGACGGTTTACGCTATACGTTTCCGTCACATCCGTTTTATTTTCTGTGCTTGTAATCACCCGTCCATTAATAGTGTAGGTGTAGGTTGAAAACCCTGACCCTTCCACAATAGTACTGCTACCATCTACAAACTGCTGTTCTTGCGTCAACACATCCCCTACTGCATTATACGTCATGATCTGTGTTATGCGAGCTGCTGCGGCTCCACCATCCGCATTATCCGACGTTGTCTTCCAAACACGTCCCACCATATAAGGGGTTGTAATATCCCCATCATATTCAGTCGTATTAGAAATATCTATATCTGCCGTAGGATACTCAGGATTATTGGCCTCTAATTCTAAAGTTGCCTGATCCCATTCTTCATTACAAACCCCTTTCTCTATTTCACGTCCTAAAACATCATATTTAATATAATTATAATAATGTATTAAATCTCCAAATCCATCCAGCATAAACCTCGGGCGATTCGCCTTGTCATAAATTACTTTTGTCGAAAACCCTCTCTCATTTGAATCTGGATAAGAATTCTCAATTGCCCGCCCTAAAAAGTCATAGGTAAAGGTTGTCGCAATCACAGGAATAACCCCTGTTTGTGGATTGCTGTTATTTTCATAATAAGTCGGGGGTATTCCATGTAAGCGTTCCCCACGCATGTTATAAACATTACTCGATTTAATTGGCTCTGTCCCATTTGGACCGGTTTTTATCGTTCCAACAACTTGTCCTGTAATTGTTTTATATTGAACAACTTGATTGCCATCAGGATCGGTTGCCTTTGTCTTATAATACTGATTTTCAGGAAGATAAAATAAGAATTTAGGATCTTCATAAGAAGTTCCTTCTCGTGAATTAATCCCATATTCATAACTCGTAATATGAGGATTTCCATTATTAGGCAAAATCGCAAACTTCTCACCAGGAGCCCCAGACTGTAAAGGACGTCCTAAAGGTGAAGTTTCAAAGACTGTTCTTGAGAATGGATAGCCCCCTTTTGAAGGATCTTGAGGATCCACCAAACTATCTGGATGATAAATTTCTACAACAGGGCCTGTCATCGACTCTCCAGACCATAAATTACTTTCCACTTCTCTGTTTGTTATATAATCCGGATAATACGCTAAGACATTCTCTACTTCTCCAGGCCCTGTTCCTTGAACAAGTCGGGCGGGCAAAACCCCGATGGGGGCACGCCCTAAATAATCGTAGATTTGGGTCGATAATATCGTCTCTGTTGATGATTCAACAGCTAAACTCTGGAGGCCTCTTCCAACCCCATCACTATAACTCAGACCCATTTGAATATCTTCCAAAACAACCAGGTTCTTAAATCCAAATCCCCTTGAATTTGCACTATCATAACTTCCCCCAAGGGCAACTTCTCTATTACTTACACTCCCAAAAGCAGCATCTTGATAATCAAAGATTAAAATACCATTAGCAATAAACAATAACCGATCTTCTATAGTGATATAATGCCATGAAGGTTGCCATTCAACCCCTGAGTTTGTTTCCAAAGAATCATAGCTAGAGCCATTCCATTCTAATAACTCCCACTGGGTATTCGCCCCATCCCATTTAACCAAAAAGTCTTTTGTTCCAAAAGTAATGTCCAGATTAGGATTTCCTTCACCTGGCATAAATTCGGGTACCACATCTATATATGCAACGATATCATTGGAATGCGTAGAGGAGAGAGGATGAAGAAGCTGTTCATTACTCCCTCCTGTTAACTTCAAAGTTCGATCATTCACAGCCCAATTCGTTGTTGACCCTGTATAATTATTTAAACTCTCTTGGCTTTTATATTCGTCATAAAATCCTTTCTCACGTCCTCCTAAACTTACGGACACATTAGGAACGTCAACAGGAAACGGATCTGTTAAAGGATCATAGCTTGTATCTTGACGCACACTATACCCTGTTCCTAAACTGGAAGTCTGATCATAAACACCTATTCCTGTTAAAGGACTCTCCCAAATACTGTAGAGGGTTTTTTCACTCACCCCATTCGCTGAAACAGACCCCAAAACACGGAGTTTATCCATATCATATACTTGCGCTGCAAAAGGACTTTGCTGCGGACTAAATAAGACCTGATCCACCCTTAAATAACCGGAACCTACTGTAGACGTATAGTTAATCTTTAAAGTAAGATCTGCTGTTCCTGTAATGCCTAAACCAGCTAAATCAGCAACCCACTGTTTACCCATCCATTGACCTTCTGTTAAATCAATCGATTTTAGTAAAGCCCCTGTTGATCCAGGTGCCTCAATCTCTAATGTAATACTATCACTCGGATCCGCATTTATAGGCGTCTTGACCCATAAATTAAAACAGTAAAGCTGCGGCGCCGTTGTTTGAAGTGCCACATCAGATATAACCTTTGATATAGAACTTGTTCCCCCTCCAGAAGGCTGATTAAGTTGATAACACTGACTTCCCAAAAAAGCATCTGTTGTAATAACATTTGAATCTGATTCCGTCCAAGTATCGCCTGCTTGATAAGGCTCAAAGCTTGAATAATGCAGTCCCACTTCATCTTCAATCGCTGCATTACTAAATGAAGCCAACAAAAAGGTATGGGTATCATCATAAATACTCGTTGTTTTACGCCCCTCTACATCTTCAGAAACCAATACATTCCCTTCCTCACCCCTCTCTAATACTTCATTTGTCTTGCGCCACGTATCATCTGGTACACCCGTGTTATTCCACCAACTAAACTCTGTTGGGGCGCTGTTTAAAGCAATATAATTTGCGGCTGTTCCCCATTGCTTAACAGCCCCTAGCTCTAATTCCCACAATTTATAAGTTTGCACATTACTTGAAACTAATTGCTTTTTCCCCGCTGTACTATAATTTTGAACATAACTTTTTGTTTGAGCCTGTAACGTTAATAAATTCTGATTGACAATCCCTTCATACTTCTCATAAGCGTAGGTCACTTCACTTAAAGCCCCTATTTGCTGGCCTTTTGCATCAAAATAACTGCCTTCTGTATTTGTAACAGCTCCCGAATACATACTATATGTATTTGTGGAAAAGGTTTGTATTCCCTCTTTCATTTGAACTTGATCCCGCACAACAGGATAACCCCCATATATATTTTGAAGACCTGTGCCATCCGGATTACGCGCTATGGAAGTTAGAACGTCCCACCCCATCTCAGTAGATTCTTTAAGAATTCCCTGCTGATCATAAACTTCTTTTTTATTTAATTGGCCATCCAGCATACTATAAGGTGTAGTGAAGCTCCCAGGACTTTGCGAAGAAGGGGCCACCCCATTATAAAAATGTGAAACAATTTTACCATCCTTATAAATTTCTTGTTCCGTTTCACTTCCAGGATCTTTTACATATCCAACACGTTCTTCTACCTGATCAAACTTTAAAACAGCTCCTTTAAATCCATCCGCTGATGCTCGAGCATCTTTATAAACATAGCCTTTAGCCAAAACTTGATACTTTGTGCTATCCACTATTTCTGGATCAATTGGCGTAACACCCGTATAAAATCCTGTATGTTGACGTATAGATTTGACAACAAATCCTGATAAATCTCCTTGTAATTTTTCTCCACTATAACGATGCAACTTTATTGAGGAAACCTCATCAAGCGAGGTAACCCCCACTGAATAACTGACAAAACCACCAGCTGTCTGGGCCCTTTTTCCATTTTGATTGCCTTTTAAATTATGACTAGCATCATAAGACCTATAAATCTGATCACCATCAAATCGATCTAAATCAATGACGCCTTGCGCGTCTTTTATCAATAATCGGTTCTTTAGATAAACCACCCCCGTTCCCACGGGAGTTTCATTTTGATCTTGGATTAAAAAGATCAAATAGGACCCCCCATTAATCAAGGTGGTACTATCAAGACTTTCATTCGTTACAGATAACTGATTATTAATGTCTCCAATAATATCACTGCTAATGCCTGACCAATTTGAAGAAAGGGGAACACTATAAAGCGTTCCTCCCTGACTTATACTTTCAGTACTGGAAGTGGGATAGCCTTCATAATAACGATCAGCTGTAGGCGAATCATTAAATAATTCTTCTTCAATCCACCCAGCTCCTGGATTTGAAGGATCCTGCATACGAATTTTACTTATAACTCCACTATCTGTGTTTTCTGTTTTTAAAATAGCTTGTCCATTATAAGTATACCAATAATATTGATGCGACGGATTAGCAAATCCTTCGTAGTCTATTCCTATCGTTTCACATTGCCAATTAATACCGTCATACCAAAGGTAATTAGGACCCGTTCCAATCCCTCTGTTTTCAATAGGAACTGGATAAATGCCAGGCATACTCGATATAATCACGGAAGACGGTATATTATTAAATGTCCCATTTTCTATATTAGAAATAGTCGGCAAGCTTAAATCATATTTTTTCTCTGACGTATTCCACGTCCATGTTAAAATTTCTGCTTTATAATTAAACTTACTAAAAGAGTTGGGCCCATTAGGAGTATACCCCGTTACACGACTAATTCCCACATAACTTGAACTCGCCGCCATCTGAAAATATTTAAATCCATTATATCCTGGAATACTCATAGGAACATTTAATAAACTCGATTCGTACGTCCAGTTGTTCCATAAATCCATCCCATAATAATGATAATTCCCTGCCTCTTGGGACGCATTATAATCAAAAACAACATAATACTTTTGGCCAGCAGCAACATACCGTGTGTAATTAGGATCAACAGAGAAAGAGGCTTTGTCCCACACACCTTCTCGAGCGTCATAAGTATAACGATCAAATAAGCCATTATCCGCATCCTGCACTAAATAATAGTTATCCCCCCCAAACAAAGAAACCTGAAAACTATTATAAATAATATTATTTAAATTAGACCCAGCCTCTACACCCCATTCTGTTCTTCGAAGTTTATCTCTAACAAAAAACTTAATTAAACTTTGACCCGGACCTGATGGCGACAAACTAACAGCAAAGGTGTTTTCGGATACACTAACTTGGACTCGATCCATATCAACAGGGCGTGTGGTTTTATACTCCGTACTAGAGACCTGCCATCCTCCAACCCAAGTGTAAACTTTTAAAGTAAAAAGACTGGTAGATGAATTATACCAAGCGGTCACAATATAATCTCCGCCCGTCCAAGAACGGACAGCTTCTAAAGATCCTCCAGGACTTCCAACTGATAAACTCCGTTGACCCAATCCTCCTTGACTCTCTTCTTTTAAAGTCTTTAACTCATACGTAAATTCTGTCTTGCCCCCTGTGGAATTTACAATTGTCTTAATTAACCCTCTTGGCTTAGAAGAATCTGTTGTAAAATTATAATCAAATAAAAGTCCTGGACCCCCATACCGATTACTCATCTGCATAGGATACCCTAAACTTTTACCCGTATACTGTGTGATAGATTTTAAATACCGGTCGTAGGTCGCCCCATACGCCACCTTTTCTTGATCATTATTCCAACTTGATGGAAGATCATTTGGATTCCACAAACCATAATAATCGAACTCTGTCCAGCTCTCTACTTCTCCTTGAGCATTTTTAACATACAGCCTATTTAAGTATTTTGTCGTGTAACGACTTTGATAAGCATCTGGGGTTACTCCCGGGAAAACACTCGGATCTTTATGTGGATCCACATATTCCTTAGGACTTTCTAAAGAACTTATATCATAAACTTTATCTAAATAGTCATATTCAACAGACCATTCTAAATCATTTTTGACTTTATGAACTAAACATTCTTTTGTATAACTTTTAGCCTGAGTATTATCCCCTGCCTCTTTTACTTCTTGTTCCACAACTTGGTAATTAATTAAGTAATAGTTGCCAAGAGGATTGGATACTTTTGCTAAATTCCATGCCGTCACATAGCGTTCTTGATTGCCTGTCTGTGTACTTGGCCCAATCCAATTACCCCACTTAACCCCATACTGTTTTGTATGAGCGTTCGTCTCTGAATCTATTCGATACTTCTCTTCCTTCCCCCCATAGCTATGGATGGAACCATTATTACGAACAATCTCCCATCTCTCATACTCAGAATAATAACTAATGCGCCAATATTGATAACTATACAGTTCAAAACTAATACCCCCAGTACTTATAAGTATTGTTCCATCTTCTTGAATAATTAAATTATAGTCTCTCTCATACCCAACATCTTTCACAAGGTACCTTCCAGAGCCAACCGCTCCAATAACTTCTATTCTATTATCTTCCTCGAGAGATAAGTCAATCTGCGCGTCCAAAAATCCTTGTCTTAAAGCAGGTAGAATAGATTGGGGACCCAATTGGGTAGGGAGATCAGTTTGATAGCTCGCCGCCAAAATTCCCCGGCGCCACCCATTAGAAACAGGTAACAAGGGACTCGGCTGTCCATTCATTACCAAATAATATTGATTATCTTCTAAAGATTCATTTTGACGTGTCTCCACAATAATTCGCTCATAAGGTAAACTCCATCCAACACCGGCAACCTCCTCTGGACGATTTAAACTCCAATTTCCAACTTGTTCTTTAGCCTGATCTCCTTGATAAAATAGGCTTAAGCCATATTCCAGACCATTGCGTCCCGGTAAACTTAATAATTGGATTGGAAAAGAACTACTCCCGCGAAAAAGGTTAACAAGACCTCCTCCTGAATCAAATTGTAATCCGCCAAGCTTCGGTAATTGCGACTCTTGAAACGCACTCCCCTTCTCTACTGCCATATTTCTTTCTCCTTAGTAATAGAATAATCTTTCTAAATTAGATTCTGTTTTCCCCAAATCCAGAACAACTCTCCACAATACACAATTCCCCTACTCACATAATTCCTTCTTAAAAATCCAGTCATTTATTAATGCAAATATTCTATTATTTATGAGGAATTTTAGATGTTCTTGTACGAACAAATTTCTATACAGGGTCCTCACAAACGGCCGTTACTGAATAGGACAGTTCAATACTCTTTCCGTTATCAAGGGCGGTTCCCCCATTCCCAAATATAGAAGAAGAATTACTAGATAAACAAATAGCTTTTATATAAAATGAATAGGAAGGTGTTCCCTCTCCATATCCGTCTCTTATATTGTAACCTATCCAACTGAGAGGCTTTGCTGCAAGACTTGCATCTGTATTAACCCTATATTCTAAATTATTAAGAGTTACACTAATTCTTATAATATTTGTTGGAAACGTCAAAGTTTTTAAATATTGTAAATCAAGAGTACCCGAAGGTTGATTCGTTGTTAAATCTCCTGGTACCACAGTCCCTGTTCTAAAATAAGTTTGTGCCATTTTTACCTCCAAATTATCCTATTCGCACTGTGCAACAGCGCTTACTTCTATCCAAGTACTTTTATTTAATCGGGGGCCTACGTCAAGATCCGAGTCCGAAATAAAACTTGCTATTATCGAATATATGACTGTCGTTCCAATAATATTTTTATTATTAACCCCAAAACCTATTATCATCACCGGAGCAGCATCTGCTGCATTAATTTCTAGGTTATATCCCTTAATTGATAAGTTACATCCTATAACATTACTTGGAAATGAAAACTGATCCACTGTCCTTAAAGTGCCTGTATTTGAAATCTTATCAGTAGAATCACCAACCGTAACATCTGCGGAATTAAAAAAAGTGATTACTCTATCTTGCGTATAAAATTGTGCCATATTTTTTATTCTCCTTTATTCCCCTACAACTGTTATTGTTACTGTTATAGAAGATTCTCCATTACCTAATTTTATTCTATGTGAAGCTGAAGGGTCTTGAAAATTATGAATTTTCAAATATTTCATCCACACTGCAAATTTTACTTTTTTAGGATCTTCCTCAATTCTTAAATTAGTAATACCCACCCCATAAACGGCCATGTTACTTTCAGTTACTAATTTCATGTCATTAGACGTTAAGGCTCCTGTATATGAGAGTATTCTATTGGAAATGTCACTGGTAAAATCAGCTTCACCCGTTACCTTTACCTCACCTTGAAATGACTCATTGCCATAATTTGTATTACTTAAGTCAACATTCACTTTTTTAAAATATAACTCCGCCATTTTCAATCTCCTTTATTTTCATTAAAGAAACCAAAGGGAAGACCTTTTGCCTTAAATCCATTGGGATTTAACTTCAAAATAGTTCTCTTTCCAGAAGATTTACCCTTTCCTTCTGGGATATTTTGATAGGACTTTACTTTCTTCTGCAGCTGTGCAAGCTCTTGCAAACTCCCTACCACCTTCATGCCTTGTAGTTTTTCTATCATATTTGTTGTCCTTTCTTTTATTCTACAATCCTTAAAATCATCTCTATATTGTGATGATCTCTTGCTCTTAAATCTTCTCGCTTTAAAACCATCTTTGCTTGAAGATAAACTTTCTGCCGAAGCGCTTCTCTTTCTTCTAATTCCTTATCTGTTGAATAGAGCCACTGATTAAAACTCTCTTTTACTTTTTCTTTTAAATTATTAGTCATCATAAAAGTTCCTTGTATAAGGGATCCCAAGTGATCTGAAATCTTCAATTAATCGCCTCCATCTTTAGTTTTTTATAAATGAAAAAGCTTTTCTAGTTGAGACGCTTCTATTCATCTTTTAATTTCTTTTAAAAATATATTAATAACTAGGGGGAATAAATTAAGCTTGTTCTTTTTAACTGATTAAAGAGCCGTCCCCTCGTTTATTTTTTATTTCTTAATTTACTTTTTATCAGCTCGCCACTTAACTCAAGTTGCATTATATCTCTTTATTCTAATAACTAGAAACCAGCTCTCTTTCCTTTAGGCTTCTATCTCCAATAAATTCTTAGTTAAAAAATACCCCTTGACACCCCTACAAAGATATCTGATATATCCTGTCTCTTATACACAT
>CAJXRW010000035.1 GCA_913060525.1 uncultured Gammaproteobacteria bacterium | reverse complement strand
ACGAGATTTCTGCCTGTCTCGTGGGCTCGGAGATGTGTATAAGAGACAGAGCATCAGTCGCTGCCGAAGTCGTTTCAAAAGCAGGGATAAATGGTACAAATATTGCAGGTATTGGTATTACAAACCAGCGTGAAACTACAATTGTTTGGGATAAAGATTCGGGTAAACCAGTCTATAACGCAATAGTTTGGCAAGATAGAAGAACGGCTAAATTTTGTGATGAGTTAAAAGCCAAAGATGGCGCTGAACGTATCATTAAGGGTAAGACTGGCTTGGTGATCGATGCGTATTTTTCAGCATCTAAAATAAAATGGATTTTAGACAATGTAGATGGTGCTAAAGAAAAAGCAAAGAATGGAAGATTATGCTTTGGTACCGTTGATAGTTGGTTAGTTTACAAATTTACAAATGGAAAATCTCATGTTACAGATGTAACAAACGCCTCACGCACCATGTTATTTAATATTCATACTATGGAATGGGACAAAGATTTATTGGATTTATTTGAAATCCCTATTTCCATGTTGCCTGATGTGCGTGAATCAAGTGAAATTGTTACAAAAACGTCGACGACTTTATTTGCCTCAAAACTACCGATTGCTGGTATTGCTGGTGACCAACATGCAGCACTATTTGGACAAATGTGTGTTGAAGAGGGTATGTTAAAAACAACCTATGGAACGGGTTGTTTTATGATGATGAATATCGGACAAAAACCAAAGGAGTCTGCCAATAAACTATTAACGACTGTAGCTTGGAAAATAAATGGTAAAACAACATACGCATTGGAAGGAAGTATTTTTATTGGTGGTGCGATTATTCAATGGTTGCGTGATGAGCTGGAATTCATCAGACATGCAAAAGATAGCGAAATTCTAGCAGCATCCGTTCAAGATAACGGCGGTGTATATGTAGTGCCTGCTTTGGCAGGATTAGGCGCTCCACATTGGGATCAATCTGCTAGAGGGTGTATTGTTGGCTTAACCCGTGGGAGTAATAAAGCACATATTACTAGAGCAGCTTTAGAAAGTATTGCTTATCAAGTGCACGATATTGTCCGTGCAAAAGAATATGATACGGGAATTGATGTGACAGAAATGCGGGTAGATGGTGGTGCTGTTTCAAATAATTTTTTGATGCAGTTTCAATCTGATATTATCGGTGCAAACGTTATTCGTCCAAATGTTATGGAGACTACAGCTCTTGGTGCAGCTTATTTGGCCGGCTTGGCAGTTGGTTATTGGGACTCAATAGAAGATCTACAGAAAAAATGGGCTGTTGATAGAGAATTTAAACCTAATATGCCTAAAGATCAGATATCCGATTTATTAAAGCATTGGAATAGGGCGTTGCTAAGGTCAAAGTCTTGGGCTGATTAATAATAAGACAGTTAAGCTACTGGGCAGAATAGCTGATATCAATTAATAAGGTCATAATCATGGTAATTAAAAAACAGTTTGAAATTAAAAAAGACGCCATTCTTTGAAGTACATTGTTATAGGTTAAATGAATAATGGAATGTAATATTCTAAAGCCTACAAACAGCCAAGCTAACGTTAGGTACATTGCATTCGTATAATTTAAAAAAGTAATAATTAATATACAAGTATAGAATAGACCAGTTAATATACCTAAGTTTTCATAGTGGCGCGATGCTATAAGAATCCATTTGCTTTTGACATTACTGAAGGACATATCTTTTAAATGCCCTTGGTTCAGATGATCATTCCTTAGAGCAATAACGCGAGCAAACATTAAAATAAATAGACTGATGACAGTAAATATCATCATTATAAGTGCTGGGTAAAGTAATGCTAAACTGTTCGGAGTCATTGTGGTTTATATCCTCCTTTATTTATGGCTTACCTTTTCCCACATAGCAGGAGTGTATGTTTTAAGTGATAGCGCATGCACTTCACCCGATTCAATTTTATTACCTAAGGCTTCATATACCATTCTTTGCTGCTTAACTTTGTTTGGCATGCTTGAAAATAACTCGCTAATAACAATTGCTTCAAAATGAACATTATCTGGCGACTGTACAAATGCCTTAGTACCATTGGCAAGCTTGGTTTCAATTAATATTTTCAATTCATCATCAGTCATTATGATTCCATTATTTGATAATTTTAGATAGACCTTGTGCGTCTATTAGCCTAGTCATGCCTGGGTTTGATATATTTTTAAATATAATGTTGATATTATTTTTTTTAGCGTAGCGCATATTGACAAGAATCCAAGAAAGACCCGCACTATCAATTTGCTCAATACCATTTAAATCGACAATCCAATCAGACTGAGGGCTAACATTTTTTCGTATTTTTTTAGTATACGATTCTAATTTAGCAACATTGCTAAATGATATTGTACCACTAACGGCCCATTGATTATTTGATTCAATTGAAAGGTTATAGCTACCCTTGTGATCGCGCATTGACTCGTTTCACTCCTTCAATTGCCTCATCCATGGTTGCGATTGGTTTAAATTGAGATTGATAGTTTTGCATTATACTAATACCTTCGACTGCTATATCGTAGATTAACCATTTTCCATCTTGACTGATGATGTATACGGTAATATTAGATCCTGGGCTATTTTCATTTTCATTTTTAATTACACCAGTTACTTGAACGTACTTCTTATCTTTCCAGGCACTTTCGGGTAGATTGTTAAATGTAAGTTTATACTGTCCAACTTTGGCAACATTCTTGGCATATAGGCCTGTTAATAAAGTTAAAAACTGGGTAATAAATTCAGATTTCTGCTCGGCAGTTGCTGTACGCCACTTTGGACCGAGCATCATGGCTGCTATACGATTTGTATCTATATTTGGTAATAAATATTTATCAATTATAACCTTTAACTCTTTTGGATTATTGTTTATTTGCTTTGCATTTTTTTCAAGTAAGGATTGAATGATCAAAATTGAATTATCCATTACAACGATTGGGCTGTTGCTTGTAGTGTTCGCTGCTGGCTGTGGCAGAGTTATGCCACTATTAGTAGATGTGATTTCATTCTGTTTTGCAGTAGTTGCTGCAGCAGGGGTTGTTTCATTGCCTTGAACTGAGTCACTGCTTTGAGTTGCTGTAGCAGTGGCTTGTTGAATATCAAGTGGATGATTTCCTGGGGAATTGCTTTCATTGGTACTGGAATCTAGTACAACTTGATTTTTATTAGTGTGGGCTTCTGAAGTTGTAGGTTGCTGTTGAGTATTATTGTCAGGTCTCGCTACTGTGTCATCATGGCTAGTAAATGCCGAACATCCAGTTAAGAGTATTGATGATAATAGTGCTATTTTCTTAATCATTTTTTGCTATCGCCTCCTGATGCAAATGTACTAATAAGGGAGCCTAAGTTAGTGGCTGAATATGCAGTATGGATCACACTATCATTGTGAAGGTTTTCAATACTTCCACCAGCTTGTAGGCTGACATAATTTTCCCCTAGAATACCAGCTGTCTGTATTGACACGCTGCTATCACTTGGGATTTTATCATATTGATTATAAATATTCATGATGACATTAGCCATAAATGTAGTTTGGTCTAGTTGTATGCTTTTGACATAACCTATTTGAACGCCAGCTATACGAACAGCTGCATTTTTTTGCAAACCGCCAATGTTTCCAAAATTAGCACTAATCTCATAGTCATTACTTTCAGAAAGTGAATTAGCAGATAGTCCGCTTGTTTTAAAGGCAAGAAAAACCAAAGCTAATATGGCACAAATAACAAATACACCTACAATGAATTCTGTGGATTTTTTATACATCTTATTCCTTAAACATAACAGCGGTTAATATAAAATCTAGCCCAAGTATTAATAAAGAGGCATACACTACGGTTTTAGTGGTAGCTTTTGCTATACCTTCTGAGTTTGGTTGGCAGGAGTACCCTTGATATATCGCGGTCCAGGTTACTGCAATACCAAAAGCAAAACTTTTAATTATACCATTTGTGATATCATGCATGGTAACAGAGGACTGCATGTTTCCCCAGAATGTCCCATAATATAAGCCTAACATATCTACACCAACTATATAGCCACCATATATTGCTATAGCACAAAATATGATATTAAGTAATGGCATAGAAATAATTCCAGCCCAAAATCTAGGGGATACAATAAATCGTATTGGGTCAACTCCCATCATATTTAGGCTTGCCAACTGTTCAGTGGCTTTCATTAAACCAATTTCGGATGTTAGTGCGCTACCTGATCGACCAGCAACTAAGAGGGCGGTAATAACGGGGCCTAATTCTCGTAATACACTCAATGCAACCATGGGGCCAAGTGCTGACTGAGCACTAAACTTTGCTAGTGTATAATACCCTTGCAATCCAAGAACAAAGCCGATAAATAACGCAGACACACCAATAATAATTATTGATTGAACGCCTATATTATAAATCTGTTTTATAGTACCTCTAAATCTTACTGTACCACATATGGTTAATAATATAAAAAGCACTGATTCACCGAAGCTGGAAACTTTATCTATCGCCCAAGCTCCAAGTTTTGCAGTTGATTTATATGGATTAAACATTATATGAATTCCTCGGCAGGATAATGGAACGGGACTGGGCCATCTGGTTTGCCATTTAAAAATTGTTGTAAGAATTCGGAGTCAGAGTTCCTGATATTCTCTGGAGTGTCGGCTGCAACTATTTTTTTATTCGATATTACAACCACGAAATCTGCGATACTCATTACATCATGTATATCATGAGATATTATAATTGAAGTCATGGATAATGAATCATTTAGCGATTTTATTAATTTTAAAACTACGCCCAATGAAATGGGGTCTTGCCCAGTAAAAGGTTCATCGTACATCATGATTTCAGGATCAAGTGCAATCGCTCTAGCTAATGCAGCTCTACGTAACATGCCCCCTGAAAGTTCGCTGGGCATCATCTGGGCAGTGCCTCTAAGACCAACAGCCTCTAGCTTCATTAAAACGATATTTTCTATAATTGATTCTGGGAGGTTGGTATTTTCACGAATAGGGAACGCAACGTTATCATAGATGCTTAGGTGGGTAAAAAGAGCTCCCGACTGAAAAAGGACACCCATTCTTTTTCTAAGATTCATTAGCTCGGTTCTGCTTAACTTGGAAATATCTTTGCCTAAAACTGTAATCAAACCACTTGTTGGCTTAATTAAACGACCGATTAGGTGTAGAAGCGTTGTTTTTCCAGTTCCTGAAGGACCTAATACCGCAGTAATTTTATTTTTCGGAATAGCAATATTAACATCATCGTAAATGCATTTAATACCTCTGTGAAATGAGAGATTCCTGATGTTAATAGCTGTTTCGTTATCGTTCATATATTTTTTATAACTTATTTAGTATCGGGTAATGTTACATTAAGTTCAAGAACCGAACTATCAGCATTTTGGGATAGCTCCACTTTTATTTGATCCGCATTTACCTCAACATGTTTTTTAATTACTTCCATGATTTCTTTCTGTAACTGTGCAAGGTAAGCTGGTTTTTGACCTATTTCTGGTGCTCTGTCCAATCTTTGGTGAGCAACAATAATTTGCAAACGTTCTTTAGCAATGTCAGCAGTAGATTTTTTTTTGCTTTTTTTTAAGTAACTGAATAATCCCATTATGCAGATGCTCCCTTGAATAATCTTTTAAAGAAGCCTGTGCGTTCTAGCTCAATAAAACGAAGTGGCCTATCTTCACCTAAAAATCTGTCAACAGCATCAATATATGCTTGTCCTGCTTGGCTTTCTGTGTCCAAAGTAACTGGAATTCCTGAGTTAGAAGCTTTTAAAACAGCTTTTGACTCAGGGATAACGCCAAGCAGTGGGATGGCTAATATTTCTTTCACATCGTTTAGCGCTAACATTTCTCCATTTTCAACTCGACTAGGGTCATACCTTGTAAGCAGTAGATGTTCTTTGATTCTTCCATTACCAGCTTCAGCGCGTTTTGTTTTGCTTGAAAGCAAGCCTAGTATTCTGTCTGAGTCACGGACCGAAGATACTTCTGGGTTGGTGACAATAATTGCTTCATCAGCGAATTTCATTGCCATTAATGCGCCTTTCTCAATGCCAGCAGGAGAGTCGCATACGATATAATCGAATGATTTTGCTAGCTCATTTAGTACATCCTCAACACCTTCCTCTGTCAAGGCATCTTTATCACGTGTCTGAGAGGCGGGAAGTATGTATAGATTTTCAACACGTTTGTCTTTTATGAGGGTTTGATTTAAATTTGATTCTTTATTTACAACGTTGATGAAATCATAAACAACTCGTCTTTCACAACCCATGATTAAGTCTAAATTTCGTAGCCCAACATCAAAGTCAATTACTACGGTTTTAAATCCTTTTAATGCCAGACCTGTTGAAAAAGCTGCGCTTGTTGTTGTTTTCCCTACGCCACCTTTACCAGATGTAATGGCAATGATTACCGCACGTTTATCTGAATTATCTGTTTTCTTTTCAGTCTTTTTTTTGTCTGACACGTATCTACCTCTACTAGTTAGATTTCTTGTATGATTAATTGCCCATTTTGAAGGTATATCTGGTGGGGTATGTTTTCTTGGAAACCCAGTGTTTCATCAAGAAGCTTGTATTGACCTGCAACTGAAACAATATTAGCTTCTAATGATGAACAGAATATTCTAGCATCTACATCACCATTTATACCAGCCAGTGCTCTACCTCTAAGCGGGCCATATACGTGAATATTTCCTTCAGCAAGTAACTCTGCTCCAGAGCTTACAGATCCAATAACAATAAGGTCTCCATCTGGGGCATAGATCTGTTGACCAGACCTAACTTGTTTATTAACTATAATGGTGGGTTTCGGTATTTTATTTTTTAATAAAGCATTATTAATACTATCTGTCTTATTTGAGTCTATTTTCACATTTTTAGGTTGAGCGGTCGCCCTTGCCTCTTTTATTAAGGGGAGCTTGAAAGACTTTACATGATGCTTACCAGTATCAGTCTTACAAATAAAACCTACAGGCAGTATATTATAGTTTTTTAATGTTCTCGTAAGTAGCGCTAAATCAATCTCGGATATACGGTCTTCAATGTCTGAAAGTTCAATCACCATGGGTGTGTTGTTGAAAAATTGGGGAGCTTGATTGATTTTTTGAGCAAGTTGTTCTTCTATCAGCTTCATGCTTGTTGAAAGAACGTGTAAGACACTAAGTGTGAACAGCCTTCCTTTAAGTTGAAATGCTAGCTCCATGCTAATCCCAAGTTGGTTAATTGTAGACTTATTACTATGTTTTATAGCTTTTCAGCTTGATTTTATCAACCTAAAACAATATTTAAGTTCTAATTAATCATCTAATATATATTTAGTTAGAAATCTTAGGATGTAACTATATATTGATGGTTGATAATTACAGTGATTCTAGGCACTATTCTAAGAAATAATGTGAACTTTAAATTATATGAATCTTAAACCAAATAAATTTTTTCTCATTTTAGTGGTTATATTGGTTTTAATGATTATATGTGTCAGTTTGTGTGGGTCGCTTGGAAAGTTTATATTTATAGACAGTGAATCAATAATAACTGCTAAACTTTATTGTGATATATATATATATCTAGAGCTACCCACTTTGATTTCAATAATATGCACTGGAATTGGTCTTGGAGTTGCGGGTTGTGTTATGCAGACAGTGCTGCAAAACTCTTTGGCAGATCCATCAATACTAGGGGTATCTACTTCATCAAGTTTTTTTGCGTTACTGGGTTTATTGGTTTTTGGAGTAACCCCTTTTTTGCCTATAAACCTTATAATGTTTATAGGGTCTCTTCTTGGTGCTGTTCTGGTTTTGATTGTTTTATTTTTGTTTTCAATGATTATTCAGAATGGTAGATTGGTCGGTGTGCTACTTGCTGGTGTAGCGCTTAGTGCGATGTTTGGCGCTTTCATGACGTTAATGTTAAATTATATGTCAATCATCAGCTTAAAATCTTCAATTTCCTGGATGTATGGTAGTGTTGATAGTGTGGGTTGGGCTGGTTGTGTTTATATTGTTACAAGTATGTGTTGTGGTTTAGTATGCATTTTGCCTTTGGGTAGTAAGCTAGATATATTAATGATTGGATATGATAATGCGCTTGCTCTCGGAGTTCGTTTAAAGTCCGTGTTATTTGTCTCGGTTATTGGGATTGCCCTTATTCTGGCTGGTAGTGTCGCAATAATTGGACCCATAGGTTTTGTAGGATTGGTTTCACCGCATATAGCTAGAAGAGTCTCAGCTGCTGGGAAGCAGCGGTACCTTTTAATTAACAGTTCACTTGTAGCTGCTAATATAATGCTAATTGCTGAATTAATTTCAAAGCACTTAATATCGCCATACATTATACCGCTAAGTGCCATTACTGCATTAATGGGAGCGCCATTTTTCTTGTGGCTATTATGGAAAAATTACAGGGTTAAAAAAATATAAAATTAATTATTTTATTTTGGCTTCTTTGTACATTACATGCTTGCGTACAACAGGATCAAATTTTTTAAATTCAAGCTTGTCTGGTGTTGTGCGTTTATTTTTTGTGGTGGTGTAATAATGACCTGTTTTGGCGCTAGATACTAGCTTAATTTTATCTCTCATTTTATTCTATCCTTATACCTTTATACCGCGATCACGAATTTGTGCAAGTACTTGATCAATACCTTTCTTGTCAATTAGCCTCATTCCAGCAGCGCTAAGGCGAAGTTTTATATAACGATTTTCGCTATCTACCCAGAATCTGTGGGTGTGAATGTTGGGTAAAAATCGACGCTTGGTTTTATTGTGCGCGTGTGATACGTTATTCCCTGTTACAGGTCTCTTGCCTGTTACTATGCATACTTTTGACATTTATTGTTCTCCAATTCCAAGGCTATTATATTAAGAACCTAGCTATTTCATTATGCTTTATTTGGTGCCGAAGGAGAGACTCGAACTCTCACTTCCTTGCGGAAACCGGATTTTGAATCCGGCGCGTCTACCAATTCCACCACTTCGGCATTTTATTTTCAAAGTAAATTAGCTGGCGGCCAATCTTCAACAATTGTACCTAAAGAATATCCATTTTCAAGTAATTTTGCTTTAATTTCTGTTAATGACTTTTTCCCAAAGTTTGGTGTTTTAAGTAAGCCTGATTCTGTTCTCTGGACTAGTTCGCCAATATAGCGGATATTTTCAGATTTGAGACAGTTTGCTGATCTTACAGTTAGGTCAAGGTCTTCGACAGGTCTGAGCAAGAATGGATCGATCTTGGGCTCTTCTTCTACTTTTAATCTCTCTTCAATTTCCTCTGCATCAACCATTTTTGACATTTGATTTTGAAGCATGACAGAGCAAGCGCTTAGAGCGTCTGTAGCTGTAATGCTTCCGTCGGTCATGATATCTAAAGTTAGTTTATTAAGATCTGTTTTTCTTTCAACGCGGGCATTATCTACCGCATAGTTGAATTTGAGTACGGGCGAGAAGGTGCAGTCAAGCTGGAAGAAACCATCTTTTATAACTTCATTAGCTCTTTTGTACCCACGACCTTTAATTATTTGCGCTTCAATTTCTAACTTGCCATTTAAGTTGGCAATTACGGCATCTGGATTTAAGATTTTAACACCTTCCGGGATATCAAAATCTGATGCAAGCACAGTTTGATTTTTACCTGATTTTGATAGCTTCATCGTTGCTTCATCCAGGTCGTCATCAAGGCTAATCAAGATTGCTTTAATATTAAGAATCAGTTCATCAACAGGCTCTTCAGTGTCTTTTGACTCTTGATCCAATGAAGAAATATTGTTGATTTTAAGCTGATGTATTGCGCACCCAGTGAGTGAAAAAAGCATGGTTTGACGTAATGCGTAGCCCAGAGTATATCCAAAGCCACGTTCAAGTGGTTCGACTACAATTTTACAAGAAGACTCATCTTCTGATTCTTTCGTATCTATCGAACTTGGGTAAAGTAACTGTTCAAGCGCCATTATTATTACCTTATTGATATTTATTTATGTATATACTTTCTTAGGATCACGGATTATACATTGTCTACATTGAATTTGCACTAAAAATTATAAATCTTTGATTGGTTTTGTAGGTAATAATGTTGAATTTAAGTGGTACGTTAATTAAATTTTGTCATTAGTTATCATTCAATAAAGCAGAGGGTATAATGGTTTTCTCAATTCAAGGCATTGGAAGGAATTATGTTTAAAAGTTTATCTGATAGATTGGTCGCAACTCTTGATAAAGTGAAAGGTTCGGGAAGGCTAACTGAAGAAAATATATATGATGCGTTAAGAGATGTTAGGATGGCGCTTCTAGAGGCTGATGTTGCCTTGCCAGTTGTTAAAGAGTTTATATCTAACATTAAAAATGAAGCGCTGGGTAAAGAAGTGGTTAATAGTCTTACTCCTGGACAGGCATTTATCTCCTTGGTTAGGAGGCATCTTGAGAAATTGATGGGGGAAAAGAATGAAACGCTTGAGCTAAAAGCAATTCCCCCGGTGGTAATTTTGATGGCGGGTTTGCAGGGTTCTGGTAAGACTACATCAACAGGAAAGCTTGCTAAATTTCTAATTGAAAAGCAAAAGAAAAAGGTTATGGCTGTTAGTACGGATATCTATCGTCCTGCGGCTATCGATCAGCTGAAAACCTTATGTAATGAGAATAATATTAATTTCTTTCCTTCAGAGACTGATCAGAAGCCCGTAAATATTGCCAAAGCTGCGTTGGCAGAAGCTAAGAAAACTCTGTGTGATGTCTTAATAGTAGATACGGCTGGGCGTCTTCATATTGATGAAAGAATGATGGATGAGATTAAAAAGCTGCATAAGGCTGTTGATCCGAATGAAACTCTTTTTGTTGTTGATAGCATGACGGGGCAGGATGCTGCAAATACTGCTAAGGCATTTGGTGATGCATTACCGCTTACGGGTGTGATCTTAACCAAGGCTGATGGTGATTCACGAGGAGGTGCTGCGCTATCTGTTCGTCAAGTGACTGGTAAACCTATTAAATTTATTGGTATTGGTGAAAAATCTGATGCCTTGGAGCCATTTTATCCTGACCGAATGGCCTCTAGAATTTTGGGTATGGGAGATGTTTTGTCTCTTATCGAAGAGGCTGAACAAAAAATTGATAGACAAAAAACCGATAAGTTAGTGTCTAAGATTAGAAAAGGTAAGACCTTTGATCTGGAAGACTTTATGGGACAATTACAGCAAATGAAAAAAATGGGTGGAGTGGGCTCCATTGTTGATAAACTACCAGGCGTCAACTCTAGTATGGTTGACGGAATAAAAGACAAAGTTAACAACAAAATGTTTGTTAAGATGGAGGCTGTTATTCAGTCCATGACAAAAGAAGAAAGACGAAAGCCTGATATTATTAAGAGCACTAGAAAAAAACGTATAGCTATAGGTTCAGGCACAGAGGTACAAGATGTTAATAGGTTATTGAAGCAATTTCTTCAGATGCAAAAAATGATGAAAAAAATGAAGGGAAAAGGTGGGATTGGTAAAATGATGGGTATGATGAAAGGCGGTATGCCAGGCATGTCTGGCAAGATGCCTCCGGGCGGGAAGTTTCCTTTTTAATTGTAGTAGCTCAGACCTGATCTGACAGTTACCCATTTTTTTAT
>CAJXRW010000034.1 GCA_913060525.1 uncultured Gammaproteobacteria bacterium | reverse complement strand
CGAGATTTCTGCCTGTCTCGTGGGCTCGGAGATGTGTATAAGAGACAGCATTTGTTCTTCAGTGGCTTCAGCCTCTTGAGCAAATGCAGAATGAGAAATAGCAGGTACAGTTAACGCTACTGCCAAAGCGACAGGCGAAAGCCTACTAACTAGTGTCTTAGACACGTCAGTATTGGTGATCATGTGTAACCCCTTTGCGAGAGTGTTTAGTGTCAAAAAATTTATTGTTTTTAGGCTGCTTCAAGTTCTCTATGGAACTTTAAAACCAATAGACTCACAAAATAGAGGGCGTTACGACGAGTAACATTTAGCTGATTTATGGATATCCTGATGAAAGTGGCGTGTATCCCTACTGGTTTTAGTGTCACTTTCTCTACCCTACCAGCCCCCATCTACCCACGACTGGAGTATTGGCTTGAAGACTGGAGAAATATCATACTGACTTCCTTTTAACTTGCATAGCGAAATATTGCACTTTTATTAAAATGAGACTTTAAAATTAGACTAATTGGTTAGGCCGAAAACAGTGCTAACCCCCTCATTCCAATTGACATATTATTATTTATAATCATTACGTTAGCATAGGTTACTTATTAAGCATAAAACCGATTCCCTTTAACTATTCACTAGACCATTTAGACAATATTTTCCCACACCTTTACAACCTTCAGACAAAAAGCACCGCAGGTTGTAGCCGCCCCACTACCCCGATTCGCCTTCTTTATACTTTGCCTCTTGTCGCTAGCCTTTAAGATTAACCTCTTGCATTAGCAGCAAATTGTTACCTTTTTAGATTTTGCTCAACCTTTCAATTTATAAAAACCAACGCCACTTTGTCGACAATAACTACTAAGAAAGTTTGACCAAGCAGCCTAAACCCCCTATATTGTCGACATAACATTTATTTTGTGGTGCATAGCTTGTCGGTACAGATAACCCTAGAAAAGCCTGTAACTAATGCAGATAGAACCTTCTTTCAATTGCGTAAAGACATTGTAGAAGGCGTTATTCCTGCAGGCTCTAAACTCAGTGAAACTGATTTGTCGACAAAATACGAAGTCAGCCGTGCGGTTATTCGCGAAGGTATTAATCGACTTGCCGCCTGCCACCTAGTTGAGCGGAAAGCGAATATTGGGGCCAAAGTAGTATCGCTAACCCCTGAAGGGCTAATTCAGCTTTACCAAGTAAGAGAAGCCTTAGAAGGCATGGCCGCACGCCTTGCTGCAAGACACATGAGCGACGAAGAAGTCGCCTCACTGCAAGGCTTATTAGATTCTCACTTCAATAAAGTGAAAGACGCCCAGTTGTATTACCAAGAAGCCGGCGACGTGGACTTCCACTACCGCATCGTGACTGGCAGTAAAAACAGCCACCTCATTAGCGTGTTAATAGACGGGCTCTATCATCTTGTACGCATGTATCGCGTTCAACTAGGCATGGCTGGCCCAAGGGTTACTACAGCCTTTGACGAACACAGACACATTGTGAACGCGATTGCGAATCGCGATGAAGAGCTAGCCGAGATGCTAATGCGCCGCCATATTCTTTATTCAAAGAACAATATTGAAAACAAACTTAGCGCCACACCAACCTAATTTAAAACCAGAGAGTGTTACTTATGAGTGCAGGAAAGAAATTCAGACAAGCACTGGCCGACAATAAGCCACTGCAAATATTAGGCACCATTAATGCCTATACCGCCATGATGGCAAAATCTATCGGTCACAAAGCGATATACCTCTCAGGCGGTGGCGTTGCGAATGCTTCATACGGGCTCCCCGATTTGGGCATGACATCACTAAACGACGTTATTGTGGATGTACAACGCATCACGTCAGCCTGTGACTTACCCTTATTGGTAGACATAGACACAGGCTGGGGCGGCGCATTTAATATTGCAAAAACCATTCGCGATATGGAAAAAGCGGGCGCAGCGGCTGTACATATGGAAGATCAACAACTCCCAAAACGTTGTGGTCATTTATCTGGAAAACATATTGTCTCTACCAATGAGTTTGTGCAAAAAATAAAAGCAGTTAAAGATACAGCAAGTAATGATTTTTACTTGATTGCTAGAACAGATGCTATAGCTGTTGAAGGTTTTGATAAAGCGATTGAACGTGGACATAAGTATATGGAAGCGGGTGCAGACATGCTATTTATAGAAGCGCCAACCACGGTAGAACAAATTGAGAGAATTGGGAAGGAATTACCTTATCCTAAATTATTAAATATGTTTTATAGTGGAAAAACTCCAATTGTTCCGCTAGAGAAACTAAAGTCATGGGGATATAACTTGGTGATTGACCCAAGTGATCTTCAGCGGGCATCCATTTATGCCATGCAAGAAACATTGAAAGAAGTTAAACGCTGTGGTCATAGTGAGGGCATAAAAGACAGGCTAGTCAGTTTTAAAGAGAGAGAACATATCATCGGTACTGAAAAATATATGGACGTGTCAGAAAAATATAAGGATAAATAATAAAGGTCAAAAGCTAAATGGTAGTTTGTCTTTTAGCTTGTCACCTAAATTTTTCTGCAATTGTTCTTTAGCTTGGGATATACCTGCATTAAGTAAAACATCCTGTAGTTGGTCTTTATCAAACTCAATAACAGGGTTTGTCAATGTGTTTGTCACTTTTGTATTTAGCGATAATGAGTCCATGTCGTTTTTAAATTTTTTGCTTGAAATGACAAGGTTATGGAAAGTGACAGTAGTAGGCAAATTAATAGCAATATCATTACTATTAGTATAAGACCAAGTGCCATTAGCGTTAGCATCAAAAGTTTTAGCATTGACTTTAAAATCATCTTTAAACTTGATTTGCTTGAGGATTGGCTCGGCATCTAAGTTATTAACTTTAAATGATAAGGTGTTCTCAACACCAGCTTTATGCTTGTCTGATAATGATGCATAAAAGCTCTTGTCAGAAGATTCAACGGTAATGGCAGTTGCTTCTGTCAATAAGCTTGGTTCAGTGGCAATATTTTTGGCGGTTATATGTAGGGTTTGAGCAAACTGCTTAGAAGATAATTCTTTAACTTCTAAAGACTGAATTGTAAGCGTTGGTGTATTGTCAATTAACGCATTGTCTGCAACATTGGCATAACCATAGACTCTCACTTGCTCATCAATCGAGTTATCGGCTGGAGTTTGAGATGATTCTGAGGGTGTTGACTCTTGTTTAGCTTCTTTGTCACCGCCTACTAAATTAATAACACGTTTAATTTGATCCTGATAACTATGAAGTTTTTTAGCATCTTCAACATATTTATCAATCTGGAATTTTTCTATTTTAGCATCAGTTTTCTGAGGCGTGATATCAATTGGTTGACTTGATGGTTCAGCCTTTGATTTTGGCGCATAAAGCTTACCAGTTGTTTGACGAGGATGGTTTGTTTCTGCTTTGTCGATAATTAGGCTTTTAATGACTAAGCGCTTTGTCAGTAGCTCAGTAATATTTAGCTGGGTGGTTAATTCTTTTGCGTAAAAACGATCTTCTTTCAAATTATCGGGGTTGGCAAAGGCGATACCTTGAACACTTAATTTTGCTTCTGCAAGATTTACCTTAACGTGATCAAGATCAACGGTTGCGCCATTTACTTTTTCAAGCTGTGTTTTTAAAATATTTGTCACCATTTTACTTTGTAATACACTCTGGAAAATAAATAGCAGAGCAATAATTATGGCAACAAGTATTACGCCCAGTATTCTAAAAGGTTGTCTGAATTTTTTATCACGTAACTTTACCCAGTCAACTTTATTTGCAGCTTTACCTAGTAGGACCCAGGTTAAAATTTTCATCCAAAGTTTGTTGACCATTTTATTATATAGTTCAGAGCCTTGTTGAACGTTAGCCATTTTGGTTCTAACCGATTTAAATACCCAGGCAATAGCGATGCCAAGAATAATTCCTATGATTAAACCTAAGGTTAATCCACCAGTAAGTAAGTAATACTCAAAACCACCGTAAGCAAGCACGGGTGTATTTATCATGGACTTAAACAGTGGTTGGGTAAATCCGTTTAATAAACCAACGCCTAAATGGAATGATAATGGTTCAATAATGAATGATAGAATTTTAGTCACGATATACACAATGACTGCAAATCCTAAGTTGATTCTTAAGATAAGGATTAAGAAGATAAGCAGGGTGTACATAAATGGGGAATGTGAAAAACTAGGTAAAAAACCTAACATACTGCCAAATACGCAAGCTAAAAATATTTGAGCTGGTGTGGCATTTCCAAATATGGTTTTCATTATTTTTTTGAACGTCTGCATTAGAGAAACCCTAATTTATAATAACTTTTCAAATTATAATGTTTTATTGTTTCTGTAACAAAGAGAATACATGCTTAGTTTTATTAAATAAGATATTATTTTCAGGTAATTAAGTAATATGAGATTAAGTGATGAAAGTAACTTTGGCGCAATTGAACTATACAATTGGTGACTTTTCTGGAAATCTTCAAAAAATTAAAAATGCAATAAAAGAGAACAATACTTCTGACATTATTATATTTTCTGAGTTAGCGATTAGTGGTTATTATCCTTTTGATTTACTGGACAGACGGGATTTTCTTGATGCACATCAAGCTGCCTTAGAGCAAATTATTAAATTCACAGAAAACTTAAATTGCTATGTTTTAATCGGTGCCATTGCAAAAAACACACGTGGGAAAGGCAAGGAAATATACAATGCAGCTTTATTGATACATAAAGGTAAATTAGTATCCCAATACTATAAACATTTACTACCGGTATATAATATTCATGATGAAGCCAGGCATTTTGAGTCTGGACAGCTTTCACCTGTTATGCAAATTAAAGGTAAAAATTTTGCAGTGTTTGTGTGTGAAGATATCTGGCACAAAGCTCAGGGATATGCATCTATTGACCCCGTCTTACAATGCACTCAGCCAGATATTGAAGGGGTGTTTGTATTAAATGCATCTCCTTCAAATATTGGGAAGAGTTCGGCAAGAAAAGAGGTCGTAACGTATTTAGCTAAAAAATTACAAGCGCCTGTGGTCTATGTGAATCAAGTTGGTGGTAATGATGAAATCGTGTTTGATGGTGCAAGTTTTGTTACCGATTCACAGGGCAATATTATACATCAAGCCAAAATTTTTGAAGAAGATATCTTAACTTTAGACTTTCCTTTTCAAACTGGAAACCAGATTATTGAATGCATCCGAACCTATGAATCATTTTTGTTCGAACAACTTAAACTTGGCTTGAGGGATTATATTCAGAAATGTGGTTTCAAAGGGATCGTGGTTGGTTGTTCTGGAGGGATTGATAGTGCCTTGGTGATTGCGATAGCAACTTATGCACTTGGGGCAGAAAATGTTTTTGCTATTACCATGCCATCGGTTTATTCATCAGAAGGGAGTGTATTAGACTCAGAAGCATTATGTAAAAATCTAGGTGTGAAGTTATATACCCGTCCAATCGGTGAAGAGTTCCAATTAAGTTGCAAGCAATATGAAGAATCTTTTGGTAAACCACCATCGAAGCTAACTAAAGAGAATATTCAGGCACGTATTCGTGGACGTGTTGTGATGGAGTTTTCAAATGATAATGGTGTGCTGGCAGTTTCGACAGGAAATAAAAGTGAAATGTCAGTTGGTTATGCTACCTTATACGGTGATATGAATGGTGCAATCAATCTACTAGGTGATTTATATAAACAAGATGTTTATGCTGTTTCTAAATATATTAATGAAATTTATGGTGAGAAAATTCCGCCTGCTATTATTACCAAAGAGCCATCTGCTGAACTTTCAGAAGATCAAAAAGACTCTGACAGCTTACCACCTTATGATCTGCTTGATGCAACATTAAAGCTGTATATTGAAGGTGATATGCTGGATAAAGAAGAAGTTGATAAATTAAAAACGCTGGAGTCTAAGCTCCCTCAAAGTGAAGTTAAAAGAATTCATCGTTTAGTTGATTTTGCAGAATTCAAGCGAAAACAAGCACCACCTATCATTCGTGTTCAAAGACGTTCTTTTGGTTTGGGAAGACAGTTGCCAGTTGCACAAAGGTATACGCATAATAAATTAGACTTGTAGTGGATATAATAAACTTATAAAAATTTATGATTAAGTAGATATTTAGCTATTAAATTATGCCACTAACTCAATGATAAATATGATCCTGGATGTACCCTGTTTGAGAATGTTTTGTATTTGATACCTAAAATCTCGGTAACTTTAACATTTGAGTGATCTGATTCTAAAACTAAGGTTACAGATTTTTCCTAAATGCTTATGCGTATTTCTGATTGGATATTTTGATAATTCCTAATTCTTTATGGTGCGGACGCTTAAAAACCAGAAGTGGGTAGGGCATTGAAAATTATTTAACGAGTACTAAAAAAAATGCCTAATATCCAGCAATAATTCTCAGCTAAGAAGACTTTTTCCTAATGAAAAAAGCTGGCAAAAGTCCTGATTTTAAAAAGTTTTGTATGCCTATATTATGTGCTTAACGAGATATTGCAGGATATCTTGTAAACGCCTAGAGCGTTAAGTTAATCACAAGAAATAAGGGGTTATATAGATGTCGTTACAGAATGAATATCCGAAATCAAGAATTAACATTAAATATAAAACGGAAGTTGAAGGTCAACCGAAAGATAAAGAATTACCGATGAAGTTTTTAGTGATGGGTGATTTATCAAACGGTACATCAAAAGACCGTCAGGAAGATATTGATACACGTGAAATTAGAAAAGTAAGCGGTACCTTAGATAGTACCATTAAAGACATGGGTATTAAGGTCAACATGAATATTGAGAATCATGTGAATCCTTCTAAAAGCCCCATGCTAAATGTTTCCTTGCCAATTGAGTCAATGAAGTCATTTAGACCAGAAGAAATAGCTAAGAACATTCCAGAACTTGAAAGCTTATTGAAAATGCGTGAGCTGTTAAAAGAGTTTGAATCGACGGTTGATAACAATAAAGCCTTTAGAAATGTGATTAAAGAGATATTACGTGATAAAGACCGAGTTGAAGGGTTAATGAAAGAATTACCTAACGTTGATAGTTTCAAACTAGAAGAGAAAGCAGCAACAGAAGTTGATAAGGATGGTGAATAATGGAAGCAGCAGTAAAAGCGCAAGCAACAACGACTGAGCATAGCTCTTCTTTAGACGCTATATTCAGCAGCATTAATTTAGAAGTCAAAGAGAAAGACCTTTCAAGTGTCAACTACGACTATGTGACGTCAGAAGAAAACAAAGAGTTAGTGTTACAAGATGACTTTGCGCGTATTGGTTCAGCCTTATGTGCGATATTTGCCAATGCAGGTGATGAAGGGATTAATGTTTACAATAAAGACTTAACCCGTCGCGTGATTGATAAGATTGATGGTGTGATCGCTAGGCAAGTTAATACTATTTTAAAAGATACGAATTTCAAATCAGTTGAGCAACAATGGCGTTCTGTGCAAGATTTATATGCCAGTGTGCCAGCAGGTTCGGATATTGATATCTCATTATTTGATGCTTCAAAAGATGAGTTGTTAGATGACTTTGAAACGAATGCAGTCGATATATCATCCAGTGACTTATTTAAGAAAGTGTATGTCAGTGAGTATGACCAATATGGTGGTGAACCCTATGGTTCAATTGTTGGTCTGTATGAATTTGAGAATACAGAAGATGATATTAACTGGCTTTCAGTGATGGGTAAAGTAGCTGCTGCGAGTCATTCACCTTTTATATCCGCAGCTTCACCTAAGTTTTTTGGGTGTGATAGGATGGATCAGATCCAAGATATCAAAGATATCGGGGCATTGATGAACCATCACCGCTATGGTAAATGGAATACGTTCCGTAAATCACCCCAAGCGGCGTATATTGGTTTAACGTTACCCAGGTACCTAGTTAGGGCGCCTTACGACCCCATTAATAATCCTGCAGGTAAGGCGTTACCTAACTTTGTTGAAGACGTGGCAGACCCAAATAAAGCAAATGATTTTGTATGGGGAAATGCGGCGATCTTAATGGCGAAGAATATGGCTAGATCATTTGAGAAGACAGGTTGGTGCCAGTCAATCAGAGGTCCAAGAGCAGGGGGCACGGTAGAAGGCTTGTCAGGTTATTCTTATAACACCCGTGGTGTTGAAGAGAATAAGATTCCAGTTGAATTTATTGTTCCGGATTACCGCGAGCTTGATTTTGCCAATGCAGGATTTATGCCCTTTGTGTTTAAGAAGGAAAGCAATGAAGGTTGTTTCTTTAGTGCTAATTCAATCAAGATGAAAGAAGAGTTTGATGATCCGATTGCCTCTGAGAACTCACAATTGGTTGCCAACTTATCGTACACCATGTCTATTTCAAGAATTGCACACTATGTGAAAGTGATGGTTCGTGATCGTATTGGTGGGAATGATGATGATGTCACCATTGCGGATTTCTTAAACAAATGGATATTTAAGTATGTGACCAACGTTCCTGATCCTTCGCCATTAACCAAAAGCTACCACCCATTTAAAGCAGCTTCGATTAGTGTGAATAAAATTGAAGGTATGGCTGGTTGGTATAACTCATCAATTTCTATTTTACCTCACATTCAATTTGAAGGAATGGATGTTGAGTTGAAGGTAGATGCAAGGCTGGGTTAATCCAACTGATCTTTCAATGAGATTAACTGGCAATGTGACAAACAAATAAACAGTAAATAAAAAGTAACATAAACAATGGAGAATATACATGAGTGATTTTGATAAAATCCACACTAACGGTTTAGACAATGGCTATGCAAAAGCCAGTGTTGGTGAGCCAGTAACAGGAACACAAACAGCTGCGCCAGGTCGTACAGAGTACATCGTTGGTATCCAAACCTTAGAAGTTGGTAAGAGTGCGGATTCTATGGAGTCTGTGACAGTAAGCGATGCAAAACAGAAACTGAAAATCAAAACGCAATCAGCAGAAGAAGTTGAAGTGTTAGGTCAATTAGTTTATCACGCTGATATTGAGCATGAGAACTGTAATGTAAACTTCCACACCACAGGTAATGTGATTCAAGCGATTGCTGAGAAACTCACGTCATCATTAAAATATGGTGCAAGTAACATGCAAGCTGACTTTTACTTAAAGATCTCAAAAGCGACTGAAGATCAGTTGACTAACTCAGAAGGTAAAACCATTAAAGCATTCATGATTAATGATGATGACTTTATTACTTACCGAGTGAGCTTTGAGACTTTCATTAAAGAGTTTGCTGACAATGTAAAAGGTGCCACTGAGACAGTCTTACCATTAGGTTCTGTTCAAGGTATGTTGCCTGAGAGCTACAAAGTTGGTTTTTGTCCTGGTGATAATGATGCGAACAAAGCGACTGTTGCGCTTAACTTCGCTTAAGTAATATTTCTATAGAAATATTAATAACAACACTGAATCAGCGGAGATTCTCTCTGCTGGTTTGAAGTAAACAATAACGATAAGGTGTAAGAGCAATGAGATTTACTACTTCTGAACAAAACGAATCAAAGATTATGCACTTGATATCTGATGTCATTTTTTGTGCTAAGGCGTTTAAAAAATTTAAGGCAGATGATGATCAAAAAATCATTAATCATCGTAATGAAATAGTAACTCAGCTACTGGACTTTAAAAATACGGCATACCCTATTTATGGGGCCATGGTAACTGATATGTTATATGCCGTTCTAATATATTTTATTGATGAAGTTGTGCATGAAAGCCTAAACTTTAAAAAATGGCATTTACTTCAAGAAGAATTGCTAAATTGTAATGATGGTGGTCAGCACTTTTTTGAGCTTTGCCAGCAAGTTGTCGATAACCCATCGTTACCAATAATTGCCCATAAAACTTTATATATTATTTTGGCAAATAAATTTCGTGGGATTTATTATGATGATGTTAATAAGCGCAATATGTTTAAACAAAAACTTCATTATTATATTGAGCAAAATGATTACTGGATTAACGCCTATGAAGATACTGCGCTGAGTCCTATATTACATTTTGAAAAAAACCAGTGGTATAACCGCTTAAATAATCGATATTTTACGAATGTAACTATTGGACTACTTGGGCTATCTTTGGTTTCATATATTGGTGTGTATTTTTTTCTCTAAGATGGAATGTTAGATTATGAAACTTACAAATACAATTTTAAAAAAAGTAATAAAAGACTGTAATTCAAATAATCTTGATTTACCGCAGGATGTAAATGAGCTTGCGAATATATTAAATAATTATCTGCCTTCATATATAGATTCTGAGGATTTTGCTAAGCAGGTATTACCGAATTCTATGGGTGTTTTAACATCACAAAAAATTAGCGTAACACTAACGCAATTAGATGATAAGTTAAGCCCGTTAGAAGAAACTAAAATTGAAGTAAATTCAATTTGCATTGAGGATATTAATTTAGATTTAAAAGCAACTGGATTTAGTGGAAATATGGCCATTAATTTACCATATTCTACTCTGGTGCCTGAAAGTTATGGGATACTGTTTGAGAGCCAACCTTTACAGGTTGATCTAATAATTACGACAGAATACCGTCAGGATCAAACAAATCCAGCACCAAAAGAAAAATCTATAAATAATACAGTTACGCTTAAAGGTATTACTTCATTAAAACAGGGTATAAGGCATCAGCATCAATTTTTAGATGACGATCAACAAATATTAGACTCAAATAAACCATTTTTCCGCTCTTATGTGAGCATTCAATTTGATTTTTATGATGCTTTACAAGCTTTTTGGGATGAACATTATACTGTTTGTGTATACCAAGATAAGAGCTATCAAGACGTTTTTAATGATCATAATAAAACCTATGAGTCTCTAGTTAAGTTAACTTTAGATGATTCGGCTAAATTATTTAAAACAGTCCGCCCAACCATTACCATGAATTGTGATTACCAAAAAAAATTCTCGTTTTATGATTTTTTAGTAAGCGTATTATATGATTACGGGCTGTCATTATTTTATGATTATGCCAAGCAAGAATATCACATCATTGACGCTAAAACTTGGTTCGATAAATTAACAAAAATTGAATTAGATACAAAAAAAAGTATTCGTTTAAGTCAAGTGAACATGACTAATTCTAAACCACTTCGTAGTCTTCAAATTTTTGATACAAACTATAATATTGGTAATACTCTAGTAAAACCAAGTGAAATAAATAAAATCTGGAATGAAAAATCTTCAGGCTTACCCGAGATATCAACCAGTTATTTGACTTCCAGTGGTGTTGAGAAAACAGCTGAATCCATAAAAGAGACGCAAGATATAAATAAACAATATATTTATAATAAAACTGGTCTTGATATAAATAGCCCTGTGTTTTCTCAGGGTGTTAGCATCCCCGTAGAAATTACCAGTCAAATTGCACCGTTATATGATTGCTCATTCCTGCCAGTTTCCTTGGTTAAATTTTCTGAGAAGATTAAAGACTTAACATATAAAAAGCAGGGTCTTCCTGAGTTGCTATTGCTGCATACTAGTTTCCAAATAAAGCCAACACCTATATGGGAAAATATACGTAAGTTTTGGCCAGGAACGCAAGAACATTTCACCTTTGATAATAAGCACGACCTGTCACGTCTGTCTCTTATACACATCTCCGAGCCCACGAGACAGGCAGAAATCTCGT
>CAJXRW010000033.1 GCA_913060525.1 uncultured Gammaproteobacteria bacterium | reverse complement strand
AACAAAATGTATAACAAATTATTAATTTTTGTATTTTATGCGCTCTCAATATCTTTTATTGAAGCTGGAACGAATCCGTATTCATTTGTAGATAAACCAGACCAGGCGGATGGTTATCTTAAAAGCTTTATGCAGAAAATGAAGATTGTTGAAATTAATAACTATGCAACTCGACAAGGCTTTATTCATTATGAGAATGGAAATATCCAACAGATTGGCTGTGAACTGCCTCTTGATGCACGAGTCACGCTTAATAATCAGCAATATACTTATGAGACTTTTAATTACAATGACCAACAAAAAGCGTTTAAACATGGTTTAAAAGGCTACTTAATAAAATGTGTCATGAATTCTGTTTAAATTTTGATTTGAAAATTCTTAAACAGTTAAGTTAATCCGTATACAATAGTTATCACCATTAAAAGCATACAAAATCTTATGGAAAATAAGCCGTTAAGAACGGTCAGAAGTTTCGCTAAACGCAGTGGTCGTATTAGTGACTCACAAAGACAAGCCCTAAAATCTCTAAGCCAAATTCACTGCATACCCTATATTGAGAAACAAATAGACCTAAAGACTATTTTTACCAATGATAATCCTGTTGTCATTGAAATTGGATTTGGTAATGGTGATACCTTGGTTGAAATGGCAAAGAGTAACCCAGAAACAAATTACTTAGGAATAGAAGTCTATACGGCAGGTGTTGGTCGCACACTATTAGCCATAGAAACATTAAATTTAACGAATTTAAAACTAATAGAACATGATGCGGTAGAAGTTTTGAACCATATCATTCCTGATAAGCGAATTTCAGGGTTTCAAATCTTTTTCCCTGACCCATGGCATAAGAAAAAACATAAAAAAAGAAGATTGATTCAACCTGATTTTGTCGCACTGTTAGTTACTAAACTCACTGAAAATGGGTTTATTCACTGTGCAACTGATTGGGAAGATTATGCCAAGCAAATGCTAGAGGTACTTTCCCAAAATTCATCCATTCAAAATAAATTTGAAGGTTATGCACCAAGACCAGAAAATCGCCCACTCACTAAGTTTGAAAAACGTGGCGAAAGGTTAGAACATGGGGTATGGGACTTGACCTTTAACCTGCAATAAAGAGTTACACAAGACTAATTAGAAATGCACTTAGTCTTCTATTTTTTCCAGAACCCAGGTACAAATAATACCAATATCGTAAATACTTCTAATCGTCCAATCAACATGGCCAAATCAAGAATCCATAAGGCAGTGGCTGGTAAATTAGCAAAATTATCTGTGACTGCTTCTAACCCTGGACCAACACTGGTAATACAGGCAGAGACAGCAGAAAAGGCGGTAATCGTATCCACCCCAAGCCCGATTAAAACAATAGACAGAACCATATAAGATAAAAAGTACGCTGCACAAAACCCCCAAACTGAACCCATAATCGTATCTGGCATGACTTTGGCATTTAATTTAGTGTGAAAAATAGCATTTGGATGGACAATTTTTTTTAACTCATTATGGGCGTGGCGTTTAATTAAAATCGCCCTAACTACTTTTAGCCCACCAGATGTAGAACCAGCACAACCACCAACCAAAGCAACCAGTGTTAACAGTGCGGGAATAAATAATGGCCAAACTGCATAATCTGTTGATAAGGTAAAACCTGTTGTGGTTCCAAATGAAACGACGTGAAAAAGACTATCTATTAAAGCTGTCTCATTCTCTGGATAATAGTTCTCGGCAATCAGTGTCAAACCAATCACAATAGAAATAATACTCAAAAAATAGATAAAACTCTTGAATTCCTCATCCTTCCAATAACTACTAAACTGGCACTTAATGATGCCTTTAAAATGTAAGGCAAAACTTGTACCACCAAGTATCATAAAAACAACACATACGATAGAAATTAAATCAGATTCAAAATAGGCAACACTTGCATTATGAGGTGCAAAACCACCTGTACCAATGGTTGCATAAGCATAGCAAACACTATCAAACCAGCCCATACCACACAATTTATAACTAATTATACAAGCTAGTGTTAACCCAACATAGATAACCCATAACGCCTTAGCTGTACCCATAATACGAGGGGTTAATTTACTTTCTTTCATTGGACCACTTGCTTCTGCACGGTATAAATTCATACCGCCCACGCCAATGAGCGGTAAAATAGCAACAACCAGCACAATGATACCCATGCCACCAAAAAACTGTGACTGTTGGCGATAATATAGAATGCTCTTAGGTAAGTTATCTAAATTATTAATGACGGTTGCGCCTGTTGTTGTATAACCTGACATAGACTCAAAAAAAGCCTCAGAAAAACTTAGATGCAAACCATTTGATAGTAGATAAGGAATTGCCCCAAATAAGGCTAAAACAGACCATATCAGTACAACGACAACAAACCCATCCTTATTTCTAAGTTCACGTCGCGTTTTATGTGTGGCAACCCAAAAAGTAAATCCTGTAAAAAATATAATTAAAAAACTAAAAATAAAGGGTGCAGCATTATCTTGATGAAAAATCCAGTTCACCAATAAGGGTGGCAACATTGATAAGCTAAAAAGCATTAGTATGATACCTAATGCTTTAAAGGTTGGGCTAGGATTCATCCATCACTCTCTTGACGTAAAATATTAGTTTCAACATTACTCAATAAACATAATATCTCATTGTAGACCAAGCTAACCGCAAAGCAATGCACGACGATTCATGTCAATATTATGCACACGCAAATAATTAACTTTATCTTGAATAAGCCGAGATACCACAGCTGTCTCAAAGTCTCTTTCTGTTGGCAAGATAAGGCTGGCTGACTCGGAAATAGAAGCCTTACGAGAATGACCAACAAGCAATTTAACCCCTAGATTTTGCAACTGGTGTATGTGTTCAAAGATATTTTTCACTTGAAATGGGAACTTGCCAAAGCCGATACCCACATCAAAAACAAGCTGTTTGGCTTCTAAGCCATACGATAGCAACTCAGATTTTTTCATTTCGAAATAATCATATAATTGTTCAATGGCAGGCGTCTGGATATCTAAATACGCTTCGCCCGCCCTACCGCAATTATGCATGACGCAGTACTTTATTGTCGTTCCTTTAATGAGATTCGCAATGGCTTTGCTATTGATACCATACACGTCATTAATCATATCTACAGAATACGGTATTAATTTCTCAACAATTTCAGGGTGATAGGTATCAATGCTTATTTCAGGAATCGTCATTAAATCAGCATGAGACTTCAACAAAGATAGTCGATCGCAAACAGGTTTCAATCTTCTCCATTCATCTTCTATTGAAATCTCTTTCGCATTTGGTTTTGTTGTGACGGCTCCAATATCAATCACTTCTGCGCCCTGATTAACCAATTGAATAAACTGTTTTTCGATTTGATTAATGTCCATCAAACCATCACCAGAAAATGAATCCTCCGACACATTTAAAATACCCATGAGCTTGGGTGTATCCAATTGATATGGCGCATACGCTAATGGTTTAAACTTTTTCAGATGGATGTGTAAATTTAACTCAGAAAAATTCGGGTGCTTCCAATACGGGTCTATCTGAAGTAGTGGTTGTAAAACAAAATTACGTTCCAATATGCCAATATGGGGAATATGTAAATCTTCCTCGTTAACCGTTTGATTACCCCAGGTTAAAATATCAATATCAATAACTCTGGGCGACCATCTTGCAGCTTGGAGATTACGACCCATTTGCCGTTCAATTGCTTTAATAGTAGTAGATAGAAGCACACGAGGAGATAAGCTTGTCACGATAGAAATACAACAATTAAAATAATCAATATTCCATTCTTTTGGTGAATTTGGTTTTAGTAAAGCGGGGGTTCGGAATACGGCAGATTTTTTGTTTATTTGAATGTAATCACATTGATTAAGCTGATAGATGGCTTCTCTTAAATTTGCAATTCTATTGCCTTGATTTGCACCTAAACCAAGGGTTACGGTTGGCACTGCATCTCACCTTCTAGCATAAAACCTGCTGATTCCAAACCTGCTATTTTTGGATCTTTTAAAACTTCAATTGAGATATGTGCATTCAGGTCCAAATACTTTGCCATTTCCTTAAATAAAAACCAGGTAAAGTGCTCAATCAACTCAAAATGCTTTTCGGTAGACTTTAGTCGAAGATACGAAATTAATTTATCGTAACAAACCACATCGCACACTTTATCAGACCAGCACCCTGCTGGAACCTTCTGATATTTAATAACCAAATTAATACTAACCACTTGTTTTATAAGCTTTTCGTGTGTGTACACACCAAGTGAAATTTCAAACTTTAAATCATTAAGTGTCAATCGGGACTGCATTTTTATACTTGATCATCTACACTGATAGTAGATTTTAACATCGATAATTCAGATTCGATATTAAAACCAGCAACCAAACCTTCCTAAAAAGAGGACAAATGAGACAAACAAAATTTTACAGCTTAGCTTTCATTTTACTCATCATTAGTCAAGCCGTTATGGCTTCACTAAATAGCGATGTTAAAGCACTAATTAAAAAATACGACCTGAGTAATGCAAAAATTGGAATTGCCGTTCAAAGGACAAATTCTGGAAAATGGTTATACGAATATGACAGCAATTCAAGCTACACACCTGCGAGTAATAATAAAGTTTTCACGGCAGTGGGTGCGCTATTAACACTGTCTTCAAACTTCAGCTTTAGTACAAGTGTGTATTATGATAAATCTGAGTTAAAAGGAACAACGTTAAATGGTGATCTATATATTGAGTTTACAGGCGACCCTTCATTAACGACATCAAGTTTAAATAAACTTGTTGCTGATATTTATGCAAAAGGTATTCATAAAGTTAATGGTGATATTATTGCTGTCGCAGATAATTTTTCTGGAGATTACTACCCTGTTGGTTGGTCACAAACTGATAAAGATTATTGTTTTGCCGCCCCTGCTTCTTCCATGAATTTAAACCGAAATTGCATGATTATCGCGCTCCAAAGTATTGGTGGTGAAAAAACAAAAGTCAAAAATATTTCAAATGCAGACCATATTGAAATAGATAATCAGGTCAAATTTGTTTCAGGCTCAGAAGCTAAAAATTGTAGTTTCAGTCCTTCTATGAGCTCTAGAAATGTACTGACACTTTCTGGCTGTTTGCCGAAACGTGGGGAATGGCGTTTAAAATTCGCAATTGCAAATCCTGCATTAAAAACGCTAAATGAACTTGGTGATTTATTAAGAAATAACCATATAAGCTATACTGGCAACCTAAGTATTGACTCACTGCCATCTGGCTTAACCGAATTAACCAATGTCTGCTCTGGAACTAGAAACTATCTGTTAAAACATATGCTGGAGCATTCAGATAACCTTTATGCTGAGAGCTTGGCGCGCGCAGTAGGACAAGAGGTTAAGGGTTCAGGCACGATTCAATCAGGCGTTTCCTGCATAACAGATCAAATCCATAATGAACTTGGTGTAGATACAGATACGTATTTAACCATGAAAGATGGATCTGGACTTTCGCACTCCGATAGTGTTACCCCCAAATTTATGGCAGAGTTTTTGACTGAAACATTTAACAACAAGGATATTGGCAGAACTTTTTATAACTCCCTGCCCATATCAGGTATTAGCGGTACGATTGCTTACCGTATGAGCAATGACGGTCTACTAGGGAAAGTACATGCTAAAACTGGCACGCTTGACGCCAGCTCTACGCTTTCTGGTTATGTACTTACTCGTAGAATTCATCGTTTAAGTTTTTCGATTATGCTTAATGATCTAAAATACAGCCAAAGAAAAGAGGCGCGACGTTTTCAGGACGCAGTTGTTAAATTACTCTACGATCAACTGTAAAAAATTAAATTCTTATTTTACCTTGTAATAAAAGTGTAACAAAAGTGGCGTATCTTGCACCTTGTAAACATTATAAAAACAAGGAGTTAGATAATGAAAAGAACAATGAAGAAATTATGGCATGCATATCTTAAACATAATGAAATATATGCTTATGCTCAATTACAGCAATTTGGTTATCTCAAGCAAGAAATCTGTACAAAAATAGAAGACAAGCAAATATCTTTTGATTTTAAATAATTCCTAAGTTACCTGTAATTCCACGAGTGCTTCATAAAATAACAGCTTACTTCAATTCTCTACACTAGAGTACTTGAGGCTAATCAACCAGACCTAAATAAGCTGCCCACTCTCAATACTATAACAAAAAAGTTTAGATAACTTTTAACCTCTAAAGTTAAATTATACCATAAAATTCAAAAGGTTAAATTTGTGACATTTTGTGACATTTCTGCCCCTGTAGTTCGTTAAACAACCTGATATACTCTTTGTGTATTTTTTAATCCAAAGGAGAGCCATGAATTCACTAAAACTATCTATAATAGCAATGTTATCTGCAAGCACAATTGTAAGCTGTGCGTTTGCGAATGCTGGAGGGAATGAAGATAATATAATTTCAGGTAGTCATTTTGCATCATTATTAAAATCACCAAGTGATTGTCAGTACACAGGAACAGGACCGACTCATGGTGCTTGCCCGAGCGGTGCTTATTTTGTTGATAATAAAAAGGATGGAAGGGTTTTATCTAACGATGAAGCAGGAAAAATACTTTGGGAATTAGGAACACAAATTGGCGGTAGTCAAGATGGTGCAACTAGCGGTGAAACAAGTCACTGGAGCCACAAACGTTACGCAATGTTGATTCGACCTGGCTCTTACACCATGAAAGCTCCTAAAAAAGATGAACCTTCCGTTTTAACCGAAACAGCATTTAAACTAAATTATTATACTCAAGTGATGGGTGTTGGCGCTTCGAAAGACAATACAATCATCACTCCTGGTATTAATGCCTTAAATGAGTGCGATTCATCTAATATCGCAAATGATAAAGATGCTGCTAAAAAATGCTATCGGATTGGTGCTCTGAATAATTTCTGGCGATCTATGAACAATATGACATTTAATGTACCAACCACTTATGATAACCAGATTCTACGTATTGCTATTTCACAAGCTGCACCTATTCGAAATATTCAGGTTATCGGTAACTTATCATTATGCGATTGGATGACAGGTTATAGCCCCACAGGGGGAGGAGACTGGGCTTGCGGCATGGCAAGCGGTGGCTTTTTAAGTAACTCGGTAGTGAATGGTAATATTATTGGCGGCTCTCAACAGCAGTTCTATTTTTTTGATGATAAAGCACAATCTTTTCAATCATCACTATGGAATTATTTTCTGCAAAATAGTCAAGGCCTAGATGGTAATCAACCAACCATTATAGGGAGTCAAGCAGCAGATGTAAGCTATGCAAATCCTTGGAATACTTCAAGTAATCGCCACGTTGCGCCATTTACTATTGATAACCAGAGTCAACTACCACAAGTAACACAAGACGCACCTAGAATTGTACTCACAGGTAACAATCCACAAAGTAGTGATAGTTGGAAAGTAAAAGTAAATAACCAAATGCTACCAATATCTGACTTTGAAATAGTGACATTGGGCGAAGCAGAACAGGAAGCAAGTGTTGCTACGTTGAATGCTGATGCAATTGATTCTCTTAACAATGCACTTTCAGCAGGCAAAAAAGGCGTTATATTTATGCCTGGCATGTATAAACTTTTAAAGACTATTAAAGTCCCAGCCGATAAAACAGTGCTTGGCTTAGGCGTACCTTCATTAATTTGTGAAGATTCAAATGGCTGCATGTCCACTGAAAGTAAAGGCATAAAGATTTCAGGGGTCACTTTTGAAGCTGGTACTCAAAGTGGGTCAGCAACTCAAGAAAGTAATACTTTATTAACTTTAGGGTCTAAAGGGCAAGGTGATGCCTCAAATCCAGATATTATTCAAGACGTTTTCTGTCGGATAGCTAGAACATTTGAAAATGAAGCGTCACCTTCAGCATATAACTGTATTACGGTCAATGCTAATTATGCTATTGGTCAAAACCTATGGTTATGGCGTGCGGATCATGACTTTTATACCTGGGATAATAAAAATACGGTTGATGAGCCTGATCAGCATCTAGTCGCTTGGGATAAAGATGTCGCTGAGCATGGATTAATTGTAAATGGTGACGATGTTAAAATGTATGGTCTTTTCGTTGAACATTTCAATAATTATCAAACCATATGGAATGGTAAAAATGGACAAATAAATTTTTACCAATCTGAAATTCCATATATCATGCCAAAAGATGATGGCGATGGAAATTCATTGATTGACTGTAATGCGCCAGGTGTCGAGTCAAAGCAATTTGAAGCCTGTCCGTCAATTTTAATTACAAAGAATGCGACTGGTTTCAAAGGTACTGGTCTGGGTATATATTCTTACTTTCCAGATGAGTATGGCACAGGATTTGATAATCCAGGACAGAAATTCACTCAAAATCCTATTCGCGCAAAAGCAGCCATTGAATATCATAATGAAGATGTAACATTACAAAATGTTGTCATCCGTTTTCTTAATGGTCAAGCAGAAAGTGGAATTGACTATATTTCTATGAATGATAATGGGTATTTTCCAGCTGAAGACTCTGGGTATAGTGGTATTACAAAAGATGCACCAGGCTTAGGCGCAGGTAATGCTCTGGTTGGTGCAAATGATACACCAGAAAAAAATGTTGATATCACGATTAAAAACAATATACCTAATGCTCAAATCGCTTTAGTGGGCTGTAGGGATAACTTTAACACATGTTCTGATCCTGTTAAATTCTCACCTGCATCGGATATTAAACTGGGGGTTGCAGCAACAGGTACTTTTAATACTAAAGACCTGGATGGTTATGATAGCGTGATGGTACTTAAAGCTGAAGGACCTTGGCCGCGTATGTGTGAACTTTCCCCACAAGCTTGGAGCCAACTAAAAGCTTCTAATCAACCAGTTATCAAGGCAATTTTTTCAGGGAATGATGGTCAAGATCCTTGTGAATAAACCAAGGATCTCCTGTCTTATCAAGCGTCAATTAAACTTTGTTACGGATTGATAAATATAAACCTTATCTAAATTTAAATACTCTAAAACGATTAGTGTTTATGAAAAACTTAGGTTCTGCTCAAACTATTTTGGCGGCCAATTTTTACCATTAGACGTCTCGCCCCACTGACTGGAAACACAGGTATTGGAACCAATGCCTGGAGGGGCACAACAAGTTGGCGTAACCGCATTGGTATATGTATTTTGATCAATTGAAATAATACATTCTCCGCTATTACCTTTCGCACTTGTTACATTTGCAATGAGATAAGTTTCTATTCCTGAACCATATACGGGTTTCGTTTTTGAAGTAATTTCACAATCACTGTTAATCATAAATTGTGCGCCCGAGTTATCTGGGTTTTGTGGTGGGCCTTTCTGAACTGGTGTTCTGGTTGCGACCCAATACCAATTATTGACCTGTATTCCTAAACCGTATGGCTTTTTCGAGAAATCCCCATCAACAACTAAACTGCCCCCAGGACTGATATCTGGCTGATTATTTGAATAAAAGAGTTTGACTGTATTGCCACCATATTTACAGTATTCATTCGCACGAGGGAGATTATTCTTGATGTTATAGACAGTCGCTAATGCTGATACACTAGTTAAGCTTAATATAACCATCCAAATATATTTGATCTTACCGCCCATATCATCCCCTAATTAGCGTTGAGGCATGTCAGCATTAATTTCACTAAAAATAACGGTATAACTTTTACTGACAGGCTCTTTATCTAACTGACAAAAATTTGGTGTTGGATTAGATTCTGTTCCACCTTTACAAGAACCAGAAGGCATTTGACTGCCTGTATTCCTGTATGGATAAGCTGGACAATTCTGAGTTGCAGGTGGTCCTGAACTCCCTTTCCAAACTGGTGCTGGCTTACCACCATGAACACAAATGGTGCATCCAGGAGGAAATACACCGAGTGTTTTTTTAATATCGCTTAGATTGTTGGTATTTAAATCAATCGTCGTTGCATTAGCAGCAGACGAAACTACTTTTACATTATAATTTTGTCCATTCACCAAACTCACATCATAATGGTCATAACCACCTGAATTTAATGTAAACTCTGCGACTGTTGTATTACAAGGTCCTAAAGGATAATGCCCATCACCTGCTGACACATCAATAACAGGTGAAGCTTGCGAAAAACCATCTAAAGGGATTTTTTGTGACTGATTATTATCTAATGATAGATGACAAGTTAAGGCATTACCCTGCCCTGAATAGACACTTTTAGGGTAAACACAAGGGTTGGTTAGCTTTGCGTATTGTTTAATCAGGTATTTTTGATATTTTATCTACCATAAAATAGAATGTGTTCGTCTGTCCTGTTTTATTGGTAATGGTAATGTATTTCCCTGCATTCGGACCTGGGGACGCAATCGCTAACTGACTCAACATTAATGGCAAGCTAAGCACAAACACTTTACAACTCATATTCTTCATTGAATGTAGATAATGCATCATTGGATGATTCCTCCTGTTATATTAATCATGTTATCGCTTTTTGCAGCTAAAGGATAATGAGTGGTGATAAATATCTTATTTATAGAACAGGCGGACAACACATGCACACTCATTTCAGCATCAACCAACATGGTGATCCAAGACCATGTTCTGCTTGTATCATAGAAAATAATGCAATTGAATTATAAGCACTAAACGGAGTATTTCACACAAGGTGAGATAACTCCGTTAAGGCTCTCTCCCCGAGCTATATTACAATCAATATAGATGGTTTATTGAACATAAAATAGAATAATCATGTCACAAAATGTCACAATTTTATTCATTAAAAGCTTAATTAAAATACATACCGCCATTAATATGAATACATTCACCTGTAATATAGCGAGCTGCTGGTGATGCTAAAAAACAAATTAACTCAGCAATGTCATTGGGCTCTGCCAAATAACCCATTGGTATATTTGAACGCATCATTTCTTTACCTTTTTCACCTAAATTATCTAGCATTTCGGTATCCACAAATCCAGGGCAAATACAATTTGCCGTGACGCCTTTAGAAGCGTATTCAATAGCAATAGAGCGTGTAAACCCTTCTATAGCCGATTTAGAGGCAGCATAATGACTAAAACCTTTTTGAGGTGACGAGCTTAATATACTACTCATATTTATAATTCGCCCAAATTTTAATTTGGACATATCACCAATAAAACGTTTAGTTAGCTCAAAACAAGCGTTAAAGTTTGTATTCATTACTTTTTGCCATTCATTTGTTGTTAGTCGTGGCAATAATTTAAGTGTACTGATACCTGCATTGTTAATTAATATTGAAGGCTTAAGGTTTTGTTCAGATAATTGCGCCTTAAGCGCTTCAATACTGCCAACATTGGCAACGTCACAGGTCATACTGATAAATCCCTGACTGTTTAGATTTTCAATATCTTCTTCTTTTCTAGCTGTAGCAATTACTTGAGCACCACGCTCTTTGAGCAAGTTTACAATGGCTAACCCTATCCCTCTATTAGCACCCGTCACTAATGCAATCTGACCTTCTAAATTTAACTTTTCAAACATTCAGACACCTTTATTGATATATTTTGACAACATCATCTGTTTTCGACACTTTGCCCGTTGTATTATCAAAATAGACAACATCAACCAACATTTTATGGCAGATTTCACCTGCTTGATTAATATGTTCTTGGTAAAAACATAGCCTTGTTTTTGAAACTTGATATAAGCCAAGCTTGGCGATTATGTAAGTATTTTCATTATAATTTTTCAACAAAATTTCTTTTAGAAAATTAATGCTGTCTCTTATACACATCTGACGCTGCCGACGATCTACTCTGTGTAG
>CAJXRW010000032.1 GCA_913060525.1 uncultured Gammaproteobacteria bacterium | reverse complement strand
CTACACAGAGTAGATCGTCGGCAGCGTCAGATGTGTATAAGAGACAGGTAAAAAACATGTGTAGATATTTTAATGATATACTCTTCCAAAGAGTTTACTGAATTAATCATAATTAGGCTATTTTGACATGACGGATATCCATTTTTTTGCCACGACGGCTAAAGGGCTAGAAGATTTACTGGTTGATGAAATCACTGAACTTGGTGGTGAAGAGGTAAAACGCCAAAGAGCAGGCGTGAGTTTTTCAGGTTCATTAGCAATTGGTTACAAGGCGTGTTTATGGTCACGATTAGCCAACCATATATTGCTGCCGATTACCTCATTTAAAGCAGATGATCAGGACGAATTATACGATAACATTCAAAAAATAAACTGGCTTGATTATATGCGTGCTGAGTCCAGTTTTAAAATTGATGCCAATGGCTCGCATTCCTCCATATCAAATACCGTTTTTATTATCCATAAAGTGAAAGATGCGATTGTGGATCAAATCCGTGAGCAGACGCAAAAACGACCTGATATACAAAGCCAGCAACCAGATACGGTCATTAATATTTATGTGAATCGCAATGAATTCTCTGTGAGCTTAAGTCTGTCTGGTGAAAGCCTGCATAAACGTGGCTATCGCCTAGAGGCTGGTATTGCACCGTTAAGAGAAACATTGGCAGCTGCAATCTTAATGCGTTCTGGCTGGTTAAAAGAAGCGCGGGAGAACCCGAATGCTTGTTTAATTGATCCGATGTGTGGTTCGGGTACCTTGCTGATTGAAGGCGCGTTAATGGCTTATAATATTGCGCCTGGATTAGACAGAGAATATTTTGGTTTTTATGGTTGGTGTGGTCACAATGAGAAAATATGGAGTGAGATTGAAGAGGAAGCGGAAGCAATAAAAGAAAAGAACTTAGCCGATAAGAATTATACCGTTATTGGGACGGATTTATCGACTAAGATGGTAGATATCACGCATCAAAATATTCAACGATCTGGTCTTGTAGATGCCATACAGGTTAAGCAATGTAATGCACAGGAAATCTCATATCATAATTTATCAATTCCAGCTAACCAAACGGGCATTATTGTGTGTAATCCACCTTATGGAGAACGCTTAAATTCAGGTCAGGCAGATGAGTTAGAACAGTTTTTTAAACAGTTTGGCAAAAACCTGAAAGATCATTTTAAAGGTTGGGAATTGTCGATTATTACATCTGCACCAAACATGATGAAATCGCTCACCATTCGCAGTTATAAACGCTATCAGCTATACAATGGTGCGTTAGAAGCAACGTTGTTAAAGTTTAAAATTGAAGATGAGTATTTTATGCGTTTTGAGTCGCCTGAAGAAAAATCAGCGCGCTTATTACAGAAATTTATGGAGCATCAAAGCGAATCAAGCCAGATGTTTGAGAATCGATTGCGTAAAAACTTAAAACATCTTCAGCGTTGGGCAAAACGTGAAGCGATTTCGTGTTATCGAATTTATGATGCCGATATTCCAGAGTATGCAGTTGCCATTGATTTATATGAAAATCATGTACATATTCAAGAGTATCAGGCTGGTAAAAATATTGATGCATACAAGGCAGAAACAAGACTGCAAGAAGCCTATTATATTACCCATAAAGTCTTAGAAATTCCATTAGAACAAATCCACCTTAAAGTTCGAAAAAAACAAAAAGGTGATCAGCAATACAATAAACTTTCTGATAATCAAAATGATATTATGGTTAAAGAGGGCGCAGCAAAATTTTATGTCAACTTTGAAAGCTATTTAGATACAGGTTTATTTTTAGATCACCGAGTCATGCGCCAGATGGTTGCTGAATCAGCAAAGAATAAGTCATTGCTTAATCTTTTTGCCTATACCTGTACAGCGAGTGCGTTAGCAGCTTTAAATCAGGCAAAGATAATTGTAAGTATTGATATGTCTCATACCTATTTAGAGTGGGGAAAACGTAACTTCCAATTAAATAATTTGAATACCAATCGATACCAATTTATTCAAGCAGATTGTTTAAAGTGGTTAGAAAGAAATAATGAAAAATTTGATGTCATATTTTTAGATCCACCCACCTTTTCAAATTCTAAGCGAATGGAAGAAACCTTGGATATACAACGAGATCATGTCAAGCTGATAAATTTAACGATGCAGTCTCTAAATAAAAATGGTGTTTTATATTTTTCTAACAATTATCGAAGATTTAAATTAGATCAGGACGTTATCAATCAGTACCACTGTGAAGATATCAGCAATAAATGTTTACCTGAAGATTTTAAAAGACGACCGAATATACATCATTGTTGGTCAATTAAGTACAAATAAAACCTTATTTGAGTGTAATTCATACAAAAATACAGGTTATTTTAGGTGTTGGAATCAATATTTCTAATGCAATGAAACTATTATCAAATAATGGCGAATATCTCACATAATAAAAGGTAAAATCGCCATTTTATATTTAAAACTTGTTGTTATACTACGTGTGTACCTCGCAATTGGCATCGCTAGGAAGCTTATTTCACAGGATGTGGAAATGCAATAAGAACGAGGGAAGAAGGTTCAAGGATGAGCCAAGTAGTTTGGATATCAAGTCCAAACTTTTGATGAAGCAGCTCAATTGAGCTGCAATCTTCATAATGTTTTCAGTGTGTAATATTCAATAGCGATTATTTTGATAGGAACCGACGTATCCGATTTAGGTCTTCTTGAGTATCCACTCCAGGAAGTGTTTTTTCCAAGGCAATATCAACATGAATTTTTTGTCCATGCCATAAAATACGTAATTGTTCTAAGCTTTCCCATTGTTCTAGTTCACTTGGTGTTAGCTTGGTATATTGTTTTAAGAAGCCACTTCGGTAAGCATACATACCAATATGGCGGTAGCATTTCACCGCGTTAGTAAGTTCTTTGGGGAAGTGGTCTCTATCCCACGGAATAGGTGCTCTGGAAAAATATAAAGCGATGCCATTTTTGTCAAAGACGACCTTAACGGCATTAGGATCAAACATTTCCTCATGGGTTTTAATTGTTTCGCAAAGCGTTGAAACACAGGCTTCTGGATGTTTTTCTAAATTGTCTAAAACTTGATGAACTATTTTTGCAGGAATAATAGGTTCATCCCCTTGAATGTTAACGATTAAATCATCATCAGCATAATTTTTTTGGCTTACTGCTTCAGCCAGGCGGTCTGTACCTGAAATATGGTTTTCAGAGGTTAAAACTACATCCGCACCAAAATTTTGGCAAACATCAAAAATATCCTGATGGTCAGTTGCAATAAGTACAGAATCCAATTGGCAGTCAAGTGCTTTCTCATATACCCATTGAATCATTGGTTTGCCAGCGATATCTAATAAAGGCTTTCCAGGCAGTCGGCTTGATTTCATTCTTGCTGGTATAATAACGCGCTTTTTACTCATAGCTGATCCAACTCTTCTAAGCTAATTTTTCTAGCTTCTTCTATTAACATAACGGGGATGTTATCTTCAATTGGATAAGCAAGTTTACAAGCTTTACAAATCAGCTCATCACTTTTTAATTTGATACTATGCCCACAATTAGGACACGCTAAAATGGTTAATAATTTTTTGTCCATGTTATTCTCCAACGATGATATGAAAAGTAACTTCAAATTGCGCTTCATCAATTTTTTCTAATTTGTGCCCATTAATCCTGCACCAAGCAGGAATATCCTGTAATGTGCCAGGATCAGTACAGGTAACAATGAGTTTTTGACCAGGTAGCATTTTCTTTATTTTATTTTGCGTTTTGATAACTGGCATAGGGCACAGTAAACGTTTAGCATCTAGCGTTTCTATATTTTCCATATTTAAACATACCATTCTTGTTGTATATCTTCTGGTGTATAGGCTTCAACGGTCAGCTCATTTGATACACCGTTAGGTGTGGTAATATTAAGTGTTACATTTTTTTGATCTTTTAGTTGGCAGTAACGTGCAACAATTTTAGCGGCGAGTTCCTGATCATGTTGATTAAATTCTCCATCGACTAATGTTAACGGGCCAACAGTTGAAGTGGGATAAATCGTCGTAAACTGTTTGCGGTAGCCTTGTAAAAAGTTATTTTCGCCTTCTTCCCGACCTATAATGAGTTTGTATTTTTGGGTTGGGCGTATATGTCGACCAATTTTAAGTAACATAATATCATCAAAATCATATTCACGATTTCCTCTGGTTTTCCAAAGATCAACCAATTTTTCTGAATATTGTTTATCGGTTAAAAAACAGCATCCACCAGCAGGGGTTGCGTAATCTTCAAACCCAAATTCTTTTGCTAATGCCATTTGTGGTTTTCTGCCTCGACCCGACCAGCCAAATAATTTTTCTCGATCAACCCAACCTTCACGTTCTGGCAAGGTTTCTGGTAAGTTTTTAGCCGAAAGAGGGCGTAATAATTTTTCTTCAATGCCTGAACGCTTTTGAATTAACGGCATGGTATCTTTACGTTGGGACATAGGGCGTTGTCCGACAACTTCACCAGTAATAATAAAGTCAAAACCGTTTTCTTCAGCCCAGACTTTAGCACGTTTAACCATAAAAATTTTACAGTCTAAACATGGGTTCATGTTGGCACCATAGCCATATTTAGGGTTAAGAACGACGTCTTTGTATTCTTCAATCACATCAATAATATGAAGTTTCATATTAAGTTGATCAGCCACCCATAGGGCATTATTCCGTTTAGGTTTTTTACTGTCATTTTTACGAATGGCGTGGGTATGACCTTCTACACAAAAGCCTGTAAAGAAGTTAATACCTTCAACATGTACGCCTTGATCTTGAATAATTTTTGCAGCAAGTAGTGAGTCTAGACCACCTGATATGAGAGCAACCGCTTTTATCATAAATAATTAATGTTCAGAGTTTGTGCATATTTTACGTGACTAAATTTAAATTAACACTATTAATGGCGAATTTAAGCAATAATAAAGAGCTTGATAACACAATATCCTAAAACACAGCCAACGATTGGGGCAATAATCGGTATCCAAGCGTAGTCCCATTCCGATGATCCTTTTCCTGAAATGGGTAAAATAGCATGGGCGATTCGTGGGCCTAAATCTCGTGCTGGATTGATTGCATAGCCTGTTTGTCCCCCAAGTGATAATCCAATTGCCCAAACCACAAAGCCAAAGATATAAGGCAACTCTCCTGGTACAAAGGTTTTATACTTGATTAGCGCACCGACAATAATAATTAAGGCAGCGGATGCAATCACTTCGCAAATAAAATTTGACGGTGTGTTTCGTATTTCTGGGGAAGTAGAAAATATAACTAGTTTTAAGCGTGCACTGTTGGTTGGTTTCCAATGCGGTAAATAAATTAACCAAACAAAAATAGCGCCTAAAAAGCAACCAATTAATTCAGCAAGCATGGCTAACAAAATATGAGGTATAGAATGATAAATGCCTAAAAAGTATTTTGATAAAGTAACGATTGGGTTTAAGTCGGCTTGGGGTGATCCTGCTGCTTGAGCAACAAAAATGCCGACCATAACCGCAAAGCCCCATCCTGCAGTAATGACAATCCAGCCACCATGTTCGCCTTTAGAGTTTTTTAATAAAACAGTTGCAACGACACCGCCCCCAAAAAGAATCATGAAGAGTGAGCCAAGGACTTCACCTATGAAAAAATTTGTAAACATGCATTAATCCTTTATTTTTTTCCAATGCTGAGTACCACGCAGGTAGACAGGCTCTAGGTCTAATGCATTAATTATATGTTTTTTTTCAATTTTTTGTCTTATATAAGGAGCAATATCTCTAAGATCAATGAGATTTTTATCTTGATTCAACGCTAACGACAGTTCGGGCAATAAGTTAACACCATCACCAATATATAAATGATCTTTTAATATTTCTATTTCATCTATTTTACAAACAGAATCTGGCTTATTAGTTGTAATATTTTGCCCATTAAAAGTATATGAAGCAGTGTATACATCACCCATTCTGGCATTTAAAACTGGTTGTATAGATTGATAATGTGAAGTTTTAGCAGCGGTTGCTGATATCGATAACAGGCTAGAAAAAGTAACAATTGGTGGGTTAAAAATTGCCGCAAGGGCTTTAACAGCAGCAACACCTAAGCGTACCCCAACAAAACTGCCAGGACCAATACCTATGGCGATGTAGTTAATATCTGTATGGCTAATATTGGCTTTTGAGAGTGCAGTATTCATTAAGTCAATAATGACTTCATTATGACGTTTAGGTTGAGATTCTATTAAGGATATTAGTTGTGTTTGTGTATCGACCATCACACAACATTGATCGGTAGAAGTATCAATCGCTAAAATATTAGTGTTATTAGAAGCTTGCTTCAATTTCTTCCAAAGTTTTTCCTGTTGTCTTGGGAATTAAAAATACAGCAATTAAGAAATAAATAACAGTGGTAAAGGCACAGAATAAAAACATTCCACCAAAACCAAAAATATCTGACATAGGTAAGAAAGCGGAGGCTAGGGCTGATGATGCCAAACTATTTAAGAATAAAGCAATTGCCATACCTTTACTACGTACTTTATTGGGTAATAATTCTGAAATAATAACCCAGATAAAGGCACCTGGCCCAATTGCGTAAAATACGATAAATAGCAATATACCAACTAATAGTAAATATCCTTTTAGTGCGGAAACAGGTAAAAAGAATGATATGCCAGCACAGTAGAGTAAGGATAGCACAATCCCAAACGTTCCTACTGAAACAATATATTTACGTTCCACTTTATCTGCAATAAAAATAGAGATAATCGTAACACCAAAGTTAACAGCAGTAGCTAGGGTAGTACCAACCATCGCACCCATTGCGGAATTTAAACCTGCTTTATGTAGGAATATGGAAGACATTTGCAAGAAAGAATTAATCCCAGTTAATTGTCCTAACATTGCTATAGCAAAAACAATTAATAATGGCTTTAAATATTGTCTTTGGGAAAATAATTTTATAAATGAATCTTGCGTTGTATTTTGCTTAATAGAAGTGGTAATGCTTTGGAATTCATTTCTAGCTTGTTTTTCTTCGCGTGTCCGCAATAGTACATTTAAGGCTTTTTGTAATTCACCTTTCATTGCTAGCCATCTTGGTGAACGAACTAAAAGGAAGCTACCAATAAGCATTATAATTCCTGGAATTAATGCGGTTAAAAACATACCGCGCCAATCTGAATCATGACCTGAATCAATAAAGAAGATACTTGCAGCATTGGCAAATACAATACCAAACGTCAGCATTAATTGAAATGAAACTGTGGCACGACCACGAACATGACTTGGTACAGTTTCAGTAATGTATAATGGGATGACAATGGTAATAATACCAACAGAAATACCTTGCACTAAACGACCAATAAATAATGACGTATAACCATCAGCCATATAGATCATAAATACACTGACAATAAAAATAATTGCCGAGGTTATGATCATATTACGGCGACCAAAAATATCTGCTAAATAGCCTGAAAATAAGGTTGCAAATGCACCTCCGTACAAGACGGAACCAGCTAAAAATGATAATTGAGTATCAGAAAGATTAAACTCATGTTGAATCGGCGCTAAAGCACCGTTGATGATCCCAATATCATAACCATATAGCATACCGCCAATTGCAGCAAAAAACATGGCAGCAAATAACAGCCATTTATTATAACTTACTTGATTTGACATTTCCCCTCCCAAGGCTTCAAAAATAAAGATTCGTGTTTATATCATATACACTGTAAATAGCCAAGAAATTTGAAATGATTTCCAAGGTTCAAAAATATAAGTTGACATTTACTGATAAGATGTATAAGTGTATACAATTTGTAGATTTTTATCCAACACAGCCAAATCAGCAAGTTTTCCAATGGCTATTGATCCAGTTTTATGATCTAAACCTATATTTTTAGCTGGGGTTAATGTTGCCATTTTTACGGCATCTACTAATGAACAATCTGTGATTTTCATCATATTTTTAACGGCTTTATTCATGGTAAGCACACTACCAGCTAACGCTCCATTCTCAAGTCTTGCTTCATTTCCAGAAACGATAACCTTTTGTCCACCAAGCATAAATTGTCCATCACCATAGCTCTGTGCTGACATGGCATCAGTGATTAACATGATTTTGGAACTACCTTTTATTTTATATGCGAGTTGGGTAATTTCTGGAGATAAATGAACGCCATCAATAATTAACTCACTATAGACTCGATCATCCAGCAAAATAGCGGTTGCTGCACCAGGTTTTCTATGGCTGACACCGCTCATGGCGTTAAATAAGTGTGTTGCGCTAGTGGCGCCAAGATGAATCGATTTTAGTGCTTCTTGTGCGGTACAATTTGTATGCCCAATGGAAGGAATAATATTTTGTTTAACCATATACTCAATTAAAGGTGATGCCTGGGACATCTCAGGGGCAATAGTCACTTTTTTAATTAAATTTCCAGATTTTTCTAGCCACTTTTCAAAGAGTTGAATATCAGGATTTGTCAGAAATTTGCTATTTTGAGCACCTATTTTTGCTTCAGATAGGAATGGTCCTTCTAAATGGATACCACATATTTTCGCACCGTTTTTATTGGCTGTATTATAGTATGCTGCTACATTACGAAGTGTCTTGGATGTGGCATCATCACTTGCTGTCATGGTTGTCGCTAAAAAACTAGTGACGCCCTGTTTAGAGATAGTGGTCGCAATATTATTGAGGCCATCCAATGAAGCATCCATGACATCAGAGCCATTGGCGCCATGGATATGTACATCAATAAAACCAGGTATGATTGTTTCGTTAGATCTTAAGCGTATGACGTTAATATTTTTAGGTTTTGAGATTTCTTCATGGTTGATATGTGTAATGATACCGTTTTTAATGACAAGATAATGGTTTTCAATAATTTTGTCAGGAAGACATATTTTTGCACCTGATAAGATATAGCTTTGCACCACTATCTCGTTTCAGTTACTTTTTTCAGGTTGTCAGGTTTATCTGGATTTAGCCCCCTTTTTACAGCCAGTCTTGCAGCCATAATATAAAATGCCTGGATTGACATAATTGGGTCTAGTCTAGGATGTAATGACTTAGGCATTGGTAAGCGGCTGCTGCATACAATATGTTCTTTATTGTCCGTATGTGGTAAACATAAAAATGTTCTTGCACCCATTTCGGTCATGCGTTTTGTTAACTCAATCACACCAGTGAGTGAAGCATCATTTTGTCCAAATACCAGAACAGGAAACTGATCTTTTACTAATGCAAAAGGACCATGTAAAACTTCAGCGCTGCTAAATGCTTCGGCGTGTAGTGATGATGTCTCTTTGAGTTTTAATGCTGCTTCTTGTGCTATTGGGAAACTAAAACCTCTACCAACTATATAAGCATGTTGAGTATGTTCAAAACTGTTAATAACGCTTTCCCAATTGGTTTCATTGCATAGAGCAAGTAACTCAGGTAGTTGATCTAAAGCCGAAAGTAGTGATTTATTACCTGTATGAATAGCGCTAAATTGGATTAAAGCAACTAGAGTCGAAATATAACTTTTTGTGGCTGCTACGGCAACTTCGGTGTCAGCGTGTAGTGGAACCACAAACTCAGAAGCTTCTGCCAGTGGGGATTGAGTTTGGTTAACCAATGCGATGGTTGGTGCACCAGACTCCGTTGCTTTTGCAACTGTTTCATATAAATCTGGACTTTTTCCTGATTGAGATATCCCAACAACCAAGCCACCATTATGATTAAACTTTTGATCATAAATGGTATAAACGGAGGGTGCTGCGGAAGAAGTCACTAAACCTAGTTCAACTTCAAATAAGTACTTTGCGAAAGTTGCTGCGTGATCAGAACTTCCTCTGGCTACTGTCATGGCATACTTTAAGTTTCTTTTTTTAAGTGACTTACAAATGTCTTCCCATAAAGATTTATTTTTTTTTAATTGTTTTTCAATTTTTTCTGGTACGCTTCTGGCTTCTTTTTCCATGATTGTGTTGGTATATTTCATAAAGACTCCCCTAGAACCAATTTCTATTTTTAAGTCTATATAAATATCAGATGTTTTGACAAGTAGTATGGCGATTTATAAAAGAGAAACATGGTAAACTGAATGTCTTGATGATTAAGACTAAAATAGTGATTTAAGCCATGAGTATAAACTGGTTTCCTGGGCATATGCACAAAGCGACAAAGTCGCTTAAAGAATTGGCTAATAAAATTGATCTGGTATATGAAGTGGTTGATGCTAGAGCACCCCTAGCATCAACAAATATTGAGCTTTGTGATATTTTTAAATCAAAGCCTATTATAAAGATTATGACTAAAAGAGATATGGCTGATCCTACAGTTACCAAAAACTGGTTAGGCTATTTTAAGCATAGTTATTGCATTAATACGCTTGCGGCGAAAAATTTAAAAACTGAGTTTATGCAAAAAGCATTATCATTATTTCCAAATAGAGGAACAACTCTAAAACCACTCAGGGCAGTAATTATTGGGCTTCCGAATGTGGGTAAATCCACTTTGATTAACCGTTTATCACAAAAAAAGATAGCCAAAGTTGGGGATACGCCCGCAGTAACTCGTCAAATCCAAACCATAAAAATTGATAATACGTTTACCTTATTTGACTCCCCTGGTGTCATGCTGAAAAATACGAAAAGTCGAGAAATTGGTTTAAAATTAGCGGCTATTAGTTGTATTAAAGATACTGCATTTGATTATTCAGATATTTCAGAGTTTATCATTCACAGACTCATCCAACGTTACCCGTGTAATTTATTAAATCGTTATAAAATGGATATTGAGTCACTTGAGTTAACTTCAATTTATAGAAAAATATTAGGCTGCGATCAAAATGTTGTATTAGATGACAAAGCTAGAACTAAAGCGGCCGAACGGGTTGTTCAAGATTTTAGAAAAGGGTTATTAGGTAAAGTCAGTTTAGAACATCCTTCAGACGATTTTGAATTAGATCAATCAGATATTAGTAAATAGCCTTAATTAGGCTAATATTTGTTGGGACAGAGTTTTAACTTTTTAGTTGATCTTAATATTTTTAACCAGAATGATTTAAAGAAGAGTGCGCCTTTTAAATTATCAATTCAGATTACTGATATTTTTTACCATTTACATTGAATTGATAATGAAATAATTCTAGTGTATTTTCGTATGCTTTTTGAACTGCATTATATTGGTCAACGCCAGTTTCTTGTTGAGGTTGAGTAACCTGTGCCTGATTATTTGGTTTTGTACTATTTTGATCAACTTGTGTATTTGCTTGATTTTCTTTCTGTAATTTTTCTATGGCCTGAAAATAGTTATCTAAGATTTCGTTATAGGTTACGGTTCCTTTTGGAATGAAGGTAACCTCATATTTTTTTGGATCGTTAATATAATTAGCCAAGCTATCAAAGAAACCTTTAGAAAAATCTGATTTTGTCTGGTTAGCGAACATGGCTAGTTGTTGGCTCAACATAACTTTCATTTGATCAGGTTGTTGACCAGTCATCGCTGCGTAAAGTTTTATTAAATCTTGAATAAGTGTTTGGTTATTAATAACCAAGCCTGCCTTATTAATTTTTATATTTTTAGCAAAGGCCATTTCAGACTCAAAAGACTCTTGTGTTAAACTTTGTTGTGAAATTTCATCTGTTTGGGCTTCGTTGTATTGTTCAATAGATTTTTGAATATAATCAACTACTTGTTTTACATAAAGTTTATCAGTGTAATTATAATCTAGGTAAGCTGTAACATCTCCCATATTACGTAAACCAAAACTCATAGACTCCGTGCCCAAGCCCTTATTATCATAATCCTGTCTCTTATACACATCTCCGAGCCCACGAGACAGGCAGAAATC